>CAKSKO010000186.1 GCA_934465125.1 uncultured Eubacteriales bacterium | reverse complement strand
GAATTTTCCCTTTGCTGCCATACTCCTCTTTTCATCATAAATATTAATATCTTTAATAAATCTATCGTAAAACAACTTAAAATTACCAGAATATTCTGTCCATAAAATTGAAATTGTTTTGTCACTCTCATGAAATATCGGATATCGAGGATGAGCGATATCATATACACCTAGGTTTCCTTCTCCGTTATAAGATGTCTTATATTCAGTGCTTGAATTTATAACATTTGAAACAATATATGTAAACGTTGGATAACACCTTAGCTTAAGTTTTTGAATCCTTTCTACCACATGTGTAGCATCAATATTCATGGTCATATGTATTTTACAGCGATTTTTTGTAGTGAACTAGTTATAACTCTCTTTCCTGTCCCAAGTTTCTAAATTTATTTTAGTCAATTTCCTTTTATTTAATATAATAATTATACATATATACAATATATTTGCAACCATTGTAGTTGGTATGAATCTGCCTTATTACTGGATTTTCTCAAGCCTCTGTGGAGTATCCGCGCCAATCTAGAAACCGCATAAACACTGAATTTCTGGTGTTTATGCGGTTTATTATTTGCTATAAAATCATGTAATGTCTAACATATTGGATAAAGCGATTATGATTGAAATGAATTCTCAAAGCATGAACAGATTTTTTGATGTTTGAATAAAGTTCTTAGTGTTTCATATTGTTGCAAATATAGAGCAAACATTTTATTTAAACCTGCAAACAGCATACCGGGTATCCTAACGGTACAACTGCAATCAGTTATCGTTCGAAACCAATGCGAAATAGGCTTTCTTTGATATCTCATGGTGATGAAGGATATGTTTCAATGAGTTCTTGGGTGTACGGCGCCCCCGCCCCCCATTTTAAAGGTTTATATGGGTGATCCGTCAAAGATCAGACTTATTTATGGTGGAGTAAAAGAAACTTCTGTGTTTCATTTGCGTAATCATCAATGGAAGCTAGAGCCTGATGATCCAAAATTTCCCCCTACGCTTATAGACACGATTTCTATCAGCCCGCAAAAGTGCTATGCACTAGATATTTTATATGGTGCCGGTAGCCTAAACCGTATGATTGAAGATTCAGTTTTTCATTGCCGCTTGTATCCTCATTTTCACGAAGGAATGTGGATATTATGGAGAGTCTTCGACCGTTTGGAGGACGGCGTCGGAGCTTATCCAGACGGGACTAAAATTGAATCACTGGTGCCGGCAGATAAGCTAAGAAACATCGGGTTTACTCTACACGGGCATCAATGAAAGGCGCAGCCCGACGATCCGTTCTCGGGAATAATATCTATGCAGGGCGCAATCAGTGTTGGTGACAAATATGATATCGAAATCAAATCCTCCAAAGTTCCGGGAGATTATCTCTACCGTTCCGGTTCACTGCGCTGGGGCGTAAAACCCGGTATGTGGGGAATTTTCAGAGTAGTGGGACGTGGCATGCAGTTCTGTTGTGAGAATATATGCAGGAAAGTTTATCATTGGTGGGAGAGGAAATGGTTTGAAAAATAAATCTGTACTAGTTTAAAATCTCAACAGGCTTTGTGCACCGATTCATTAACTTTATAATGCGGCAGTGATCTATTTAATATATTATTAGTTCGGAACCAAGAAGACGTAAGTTCAAATACTACTTTAAAAAGTCAAGAGTCCACGATGCAACCTGTATCGCGGACTCTTTATTTTTGAAAAATTTTAGCGCTCATTTTAACATGAGACCGCATATAGACTTCAGTAAGACCACCTAGAGATGGGGAAATATAGAATTTTGTGATAGAATTATATTGTGTGATATCATTCTAATGAAAAAATTCCCATTGACTTAAAAGTCATGTGCGGTATTTAAGAATGATTAATTGTTTGGAATAATGAGTGTCTGACCGGGGTAGATGGTATCGCTCGTCAGACCATTCGCCGACTTGATTTCTGGATAGAGAGCGCCGTCACCCAAGAAGCGTTGCGCGATGCTCCAAAGGGAATCTCCTGAGACGACAGTGTAGTTTTTTTGTGAAGGTGATCCAGAGGAAGGAATAACCAATGTCTGACCGGGGTAGATGGTATCGCTCGTCAGACCACTTGCCGACTTGATTTCTGGATAGAGAGCGCCGTCGCCCAAGAAGCGCTGCGCGATGCTCCAAAGGGAATCTCCTGAGACGACAGTGTAGTTTTTTTGTGGAGATGATCCAGAGGAAGGAATAACCAATGTCTGACCGAGGTAGATGGTATCGCTCGTCAGACCATTCGCTGATTTGATCTCAGGATAAAGAGCGCCGTCACCCAAGAAGCGATATGCGATACTCCAGAGGGAGTCGCCTGAAACAACGGTATAGGTGGTTTGGTCTGATGGCACAGAAGGAGGAGAGGGAGGTGTGGGTGTGCTGGAAGTCCCATTCAGACCGGCTGATTGAATAATCGATGGGAAATCCCGGTAGGAACGGTTCATGTCAACGTTGCCGGCAATGCCGTTTACAGTCCCTGTTGAAGTATATTGCCACATTCCTAAGTCGCCATCGTACGTTGGGGAACTGCTCCATTGTGCAAGCCATATATCAAAGTTGCTCAGGCGGTTTAAGTCAAGGTAGTTTAAAAAGAAATTAAGATTACTGTAGATAATCACATAGTATCCAGCGTTTTGAACGGTGTTGCAGAATGTTAGCGCGATATCAGTAACGGTCTGGATTCCAAGCGATTTTAAAGAGTCGTCTTCAATATCTAAAGATACTGGATAGGTGAATTGATAGGGGCGGATGATATTTAAAAAATGTTGTGCTTCGGCCTGTGCTTGGCTGGTGTTTAAGGCATAGGTGTAGTGATACGATCCGGGGTGGATAGAAGTCGACACAATATTTGACATGTTGCGTGTGAATTTATTGTCGACACCGGTTGTCCCAAAACTTGCCCGGATCATTGCAAAATCAATATTACTGGAAGCGACTGCATTCCAGTTGACGTCTCCTTGCCAGGAGGAAACGTCAATTCCTGTAAAAGCCATTTCTTGTCCTCCAATTGTTATTAAGATATGGTGGTCCGTTCTATCCTATGATCCAGTAGAGGAGAAGGTGACAACATAAAAAAATAAATTCTTTTGAAAATATTCTATTTTATACTTGACAAAGTAATTTGAAAATGATATAGTAACTAAGCGTTAAGTGTTTGTTTGCGCTGGTGTAGCTCAGTTGGTAGAGCAGCTGATTTGTAATCAGCAGGTCGGGGGTTCAAGTCCGTCCACCAGCTCC
>CAKSKO010000185.1 GCA_934465125.1 uncultured Eubacteriales bacterium | reverse complement strand
ATTACAATCTCTTTGTAATTTAGACAGATCTAAGTGAAATTTTTTTCATAATTTAAGGTAGTATTCTATATGATATATAAACATAATAAAACAACAGGAGGTGTTTCTATTTTGGCAGTCGGTTATATTGTTGCAGAAGTTTATACTTCCAGAGGAGAGCTCCCCATTGAAGGAGCCACTGTCGCGGTGACAAGCAGCAGAAATCAAGAACAAAATTTGATTGGATTCCGTTTGACAAACAGAAACGGAAAAACTCAGCCAATCAAAATCGAAACCCCAGATGAGGAGTTGTCACAGCATCCATCTACAGAAAGTCCGTTCGCAGCATACGATATCAGAATCGATCATCCGCTTTATTACACCATAATCATTCACAACGCGCAGATATTTCCGAATACCACCAGCATCCAAACTGCGCAACTGATCCCGATAGAAGAAAAGGCGGATCCTGCCAATCTGACCGAAAAATTTAATGTAGTCCCACAAAATTTATAAGCAGGGAGGAAAATAAATGCCGGTAATTACTCCTTACGTCCCAGAATATATCACTGTTCACCTAGGTGCGCCCGATAGCAACGCGCAAAATGTAACAGTGCCTTTCCCCGATTATATCAAAAATGTTGCTTCCAGTGAAATCTACCCCACTTGGAACGATACTGCAATCCTTTCAAATATCTATGCACAAATTTCATTTGCTCTAAACCGCGTTTATCTGGAATACTACAGAAGTCGAGGCTACTCATTTGATATCACCAGTTCTACCGCTGTTGACCAAAGCTTTCATTACGGGCGCAATAGTTTTGATAATATCAGTCAACTAGTTGATGAAGTATTTAACGATTATATTAGAAGAATGGGTGTTACAGAACCCTTGGCCGCAAAATACTGCAACGGAACAACTGTTACCTGTGATGGACTCTCGCAATGGGGAAGCGAAAACCTTGCAAATCAAGGATATAACTCCATAGAAATTCTTCGCTACTATTATGGAGATAATATTGAACTTGTAGTTGATGCCCCTGTTATGGGAATTCGTGAGTCTTATCCTGGAACACCACTACGCCGCGGCGATACAGGTCCTAATGTCGTTGTGATTCAAACGAGCTTAAACAGGATCTCCCAAGCTTATCCTTTGATTCCAAAAATCTATCCTGTCAACGGAACCTTTGGGGAGTCTACGGAAAATGCTGTTAGAAAGTTTCAAGGAATATTTGACCTTACGGTAGATGGAATTGTTGGAAAGGCAACTTGGTATAAACTTGTATTCCTTTACGTTGGCTTAACTAAACTCTCTGAACTAGAGTCAGAAGGACAACGCCTGTTCGGAATCTCCTTAGAATATCCAGATGCGATCTCCGAAGGTGATAGAGGCGAAAAGGTTTATATCCTGCAGTATCTTTTATCTATCTTAGCAGAATTTTATTCAACAATTCCATTTTTAGAAATCACTGGTATATTTGGACCTGAGACAAAAACCGCTGTGATCGCACTACAAAAGGAAGTAAATCTTCCACAAACAGGCGAGGTCGACGACGCTACATGGAACAAAATTTACCAGCAATTTCTTGGGATCGCTGATACTGTTTTCATACCAAATCGAAGTAGCAGCATTCCAACTGAACCATTCCCTGGAACTGTTTTAAAGCTTGGTTCTACAGGTCCCGACATCGAACAGCTACAGCAATATCTAAACACTATCTCACTGGTTTATCAGGCTGTGTCCCCCGTTTCTGTAACAGGTGTCTTCAACCAAGAAACAATGCTCTCTGTTATGCAGTATCAATCTTATTTCGGTCTTCCGAGAACCGGTGAAGTGGATCGAACCGTCTGGAATAGTATCATGAATACATATAAAGATGTCGTTTCAGCCTCTACAGTAGCCCCGATACAATACCCAGGATATGTCTTAAAACTCGGAAGCCAAGACTTTATGTAACAAACTGGAGGAATCTATGGAAACCTTTAATCTTCGTTATAATCTGCCAATTAGAAATCTTCAAACCTTTTTAAGAGAAATCTCCTACTATTACCACACTGTCCCCCCCGTTATCCCGGATGGCATTTTTGGAAATCAAACCAAAAATGCTGTGATAGGATTTCAGTCCACTTTTGAACTGCCGCTTACCGGTGAAGTGGATAACGAAACATGGGATAAAATCATTCTTGTATATGATAATATTATTTTTACATTAGGCGAACCAAATTATATTAAAGTCTTTCCCTCCCCTTTGATTACAATTCAACCAAACGATCAAAGTGAACATCTGTTTGCAATTCAGGGGATTCTTTTGGCGTTAACGCGTCATTTTACAAATCTGGGTACATTGCAAAACAGCGGAGTTCACGACCCACAGTCAGTATCCGTTATTAAAAAGATTCAGTTACTCTTTGGATATCCGTCAACCGGAGTAATCGACAAGCCAACCTGGGATATGATTGCAAGGCTTTATGAAGTTTTCATCAGCCGCAATCGGCTAGAACCCGTTCAATAAAAAAACCTCTGTTATTTGAACTGCACACTTTTTTGTCTGAAAACTTAATCAGACAACATAAAGGCGCAGTTCATAACAAAAGAGGTTTCTTTTTAATTATATAAATTATTATTTAATAAAATTACTACTCCTATTTTAATTAGGATCTACTCCACTTCTCTTTAATACCACTATCACTGTTTTAAAAAGAATTTTTAAATCAAATAGAAATGAAATATGGTTCGCATAATAACCATCGTACCGCGCTTTCTCTACAACGTCGAGTGTATCGCGCCCATTTATTTGAGCCCAACCTGTAATGCCAGGGCGAACCTCATTCGCGCTATATTTATCTCTTTCTTCAATTTGATTCATTTCTTTTAACACAACAGGTCTCGGTCCCACAAGGCTCATATCCCCTTATAAGATATTAAAAAGTTGTGGTATCTCATCTAGGCTCGTCTTTCTTAAAAAACGCCCTACCTTTGTGATATAATCTTTTTTCAAATCGCGCGTCGCACAATTGCTTGGAGCTTGTATGTACATGGTACGAAACTTATATATCATAAAGGGTTTCTTATGTAATCCAACCCGCTTTTGCTTAAAGATAGTCGGTCCTTCTGAATCAAATTTTACAACTAGTGCCACAATCAAAAAAACAGGGGAAAAAACAAAAATAGCAAATAAGGATAGAAAAATATCTATTCCACGCTTTACAATTAAATATTTACTCTTATATGTTTTTGTACTATCAACCACATCCTTCAACGTAATC
>CAKSKO010000184.1 GCA_934465125.1 uncultured Eubacteriales bacterium | reverse complement strand
ATCCTCAATGCTAGGGCAGTATCGCGGACCTACCCCTTCTATTTTGCCCGAGTACATTGGCGATCGATGAATATTATCGAGAATTACCTTTTTTGTATTTTGATTTGTCCAAGCGATATGACACTTGATCTGATTCTTACCCGGATTTTCTGTATCATAGGAAAACGGAATGACTGGGTCGTCTCCATTCTGTTCCTCTAAGTTACTAAAATCGATACTTGATTTCAGAACGCGCGCCGGGGTACCTGTTTTAAATCGTCTGAGAGAGAGGCCTAATTTATGTAGAGATTTCGTCAACGATGTCGCTGCAAACATTCCATCCGGACCGCCTTCATAGGAAATATCCCCAATATAAATTTTTCCTCCAAGATAAGTTCCTGTTGCTAAAATCACCGTCTTGGCTTCAAATTCCGCCCCCATCCTGGTTCTAACAATCCATTCCCTTTGCTTCTGCTCAATCGAAATAATCTCCGCTTGCCGAAGATCGAGATTTTCCTGAAGCTCTAACTTATGTTTCATAACATCACTGTATTTTCTTCTGTCGATTTGCATGCGAAGAGAATGCACCGCCGGTCCTTTTCCTCTGTTGAGCATTCTGCTTTGCAAAAAACATTCATCCGCTGTCTTTCCCATTTCTCCGCCCAACGCATCAATTTCACGAACGAGATGCCCTTTTGCTGTTCCTCCAATGGATGGATTACAAGGACAATTCCCAACAGAATCCATATTAATCGTAAACACCGCTGTTTTCACACCGAGCCTGGCCGCTGCCAACCCGGCTTCGATTCCTGCATGTCCAGCACCGATCACTGCAACATCATACGTTCCTGCCTGATAACTCATTTTTCTCCCCCTCTCTTTATTTTCCAACACAAAATTTCGAGAATACCTCATCGACTACTGCTTCATTTACCCGTTCTCCTGTCAAAGATAATAATTCAGCGATTGCTCCTTCGATCGATACTGTCACAGCGTCGAGCGTCATACCAGACAACAGCGCATTTCTCGCTTCCTCAACACATTTCTTTGCCTCCATTGCAGCAGCTCTCTGGCGTTCATTCGCTAGAATCCCTACTGAAGGGTCGAATCTATCTGTCTTTGTAATCTCTGCAATTGCTTTTGTCAAAGCTTCTATTCCCTCTCCTAGCTGTGCTGAAATCATTACTGTATGTTTTATTTTATCTTTAATATACTTTAAGTCTATTTTATTATGCAAATCTGTCTTATTGATAATCGCAACAGCTGGAATATCTCTTAGCTCCTCTATCAGCTCTTTATCATCTTCCGTCAGATCATTCGAGGCGTCAAACACCGCTAAAACCAAATGCGATGTCTGCATCTTATCTTTCGCTTTCATCACACCGATCTGCTCAATCGGATCTTCTGTTTGGCGTATTCCAGCAGTATCCGACAGGCGCAAAGTGATATCCCCCAGCAAAATCGTCTCTTCAATAATATCTCGAGTCGTCCCAGGAATCTCTGTTACAATAGAGCGTTCGCATCCAGATAACAAATTCATAAGCGTAGATTTTCCGACATTTGGGCGTCCTACAATGATTGTCTCGAGTCCTTCTTTTATTGCTATCCCGCTGTCGTAACTTTTCAACAGACTCTCTAGTTCTCCATGACTCTGATCCAAACTTTCAAGCAGGTGCGCTGTTTCGACATGCTCAATTTCCTCTTCCGGGTAATCTGCCCACGCTGATAGATGCGCAGCCGATGACAAAAGCGACTGTTTGATCGACTCAATGCGGTGAAATAGCGCGCCTTGCCTCTGATACAGTGCTGCCCTCGCCGCTTGTTTTCCTTTTGCAGCAATTAAATCCATTACGGATTCTGCTTGAGTTAATCCAATCTTTCCATTTAAAAAAGCACGTTTCGTAAACTCTCCCGGTTCTGCCAGAGAGGCTCCAGCATGCAATACTGCTCTTAGTGTCCTTTTTGTAAGATACATCCCACCGTGGCACGATAGTTCTACTACGTCTTCCCCTGTATAACTCTTTGGAGAACAAAAAACAAGCGCTATCGCTTCATCAATCTCTTCCTCTGCGTCTACAATTTTTCCATAATGGGCAGCGTATCCTGCGCTGTTCTTCCATCTTTTCTGAGATACCGGTCTGAATACACGATCAGCTATCTGCTTTGCCTTCTTTCCGGAGATCCTAATCACTCCGATTCCTCCAGCCCCTTCTGCTGTTGCGATTGCAGCGATTGTTTTCTCTTCCATCTCCTCGCATCCGGTCTGAGTAAATACCGGCTGCATTCTCCACCCTTTCTCTCTTTTCATATCATTTCTTGCAACAAGTTTTATTGGTTATACCAAGGCACCTAAAAAGGACGATTCCCGATTGAATCGTCCTTTTACCATCTTTTATACGATTAATTTTTTAGTTCGATCTTTCCATAAAGAGGTGCCTCAGACTGCTCCGTTTTTTTGATTGTTTTTTTGCTTTTGGTTTTTTCTTTTAATGGTTCTGCTTGTTTTGACTTCACCTGTTCTACTGGCCTTTTCGACGTTTTCTCTTTCTTTGCAGATAGATCTGTTTTAGAAATTCTCTTCTTGGAATCTAAAGCAATTACAACATGACGATTCGAGTCCTCCCCTTCAGACCAAGAAGTAACTCCCTTTACCCTTTGCACCGACGTATGAATAATCCTTCGTTCATAAGGATTCATCGGTTCTAATACGGCTTGTTTTCCTGTTTTTAAAACTTTCTTTGCTATTTTATTACCAAGATTTTCGAGCGTTCTTTCCCTTTTTTCCCGGTAATCCCCAGTGTTAATAGTAATCCGATAATAGGTATTCTCTACATGGTTTGCCACGAGTCCTGTTAAATACTGTAGTGCGTCAAGGGTTTCCCCTCTTCTTCCGATCAAATATCCGACGTCTTCCCCTGTAATATTAAATACTGCTCCTTCTTCCTTTTCCTTTTTTTCAATCTCAATCGCGGAAAGGCCCATTGCGTCAACAATATCCTGAATGTATCGCTGCGCCTCATCTGCTGCCGAGACCTTTATAAATGCGCGAACCTTCGCTTCTTTTCCTCCAAATAACCCGAGCGTCTTTTTAACAGGCATTTGTAAAATTTCAAATTCTGCTTCATGTGTTTCTATCCCTAGCAGTTTACAAGCTGCTCTCTGCGCTAATACTACCGTTTCACCTGTTCCGATTGCCTCTTTTACCAACAATAACACCTCCAACAAATAGTAAAAAATTGTAGAAAAAATCTCTTACTTTTTCTTTCCTAAATAAG
>CAKSKO010000183.1 GCA_934465125.1 uncultured Eubacteriales bacterium | reverse complement strand
GAAAAAGAGGGTGTTTGCTCTATTGAAGCCGAAGTCTTTGGAACAGGCGTGAAAATGTGGCTGCTCAGTCAGGGCAGTAAGGTCAAGGTGACTGCACCGGAAACGCTGGTGCAAGAGATGAAAACTGAAATTCAAAGAATGCAGGAACTAGCACAGGAAAATGATGGAGGACGAACTTGAAGAAAAACGGAAAAAAGGCGCGAAAACTTCAGAAAGAGCGCAATCTTCGACGTAGCAAAATGAGAGAAGAACAGGCATTATCTAGGGCGGATGAAATTGACCTAACGAGCCTATCTATGAGTCAGTTACTTCCGCAGAATCCGGTTCTCTGCGACACGCAGGAAATGCGAGATTTCTACCTAAAAACGCTGCAGGAATACGTCCGGCTTTACAGTTGGCAGGATAATCAAATGGTCAAAGCGCAGCTAAAGGCATGTGAGAAACTTCTTGCGAATCCAAAAGGACCAGAAAGTCCGCATCCTGAAATATTTTATTGCTTTTATCTCTGGATAGATTTCCTATTCATTACGCTGGATATCCGGGAAAGAGTAGGCGGAAAACGAAACAGCGATAAACTGACGGAAGCGAGGAAGCGGTTTTGCGCTGAATTTGCAATGCAAAGTCTGGAAGGAAAATTGTTGGAAACGCTTGCAGCTGCAGCACAGGGAGAGGGCCACCTTCGCAAGTTAGCAGGAATACTTCAGACCACGCAGGAGCAGGAGTATCTTCTGAATTTTCAACGCAATTTGCAGTTTAGGAGTAAAAAGCCTTTCACAGTGATGATCACGGCTAATATGAGCGCTGGAAAGTCTACCTTTATCAATGCACTTACAGGAAAGCACGTTTGTCGTTCACAGAATATGGCTTGCACCAGTAAGATTCATACAATTGTCAACAAGGTCTTTGAGGATGGTGTTTCTTATGAGTATGACCACGATCTTGTACTCACAGCAGGTACTGAAGAGCTGATGAATGACAATGAGGAAAATACCTCAGACAAAATTATTGTCGCAACAAAATTTGATGGAAGTCTTTGCGAGGAAAGACTTCAGGTGAATGACTCGCCGGGTGTGAACTTCAATGGAGCACCGGAACATAAGGAAATCACGGAGCGAATGCTCCAAGAACAAAATTACGATTTGTTGATTTACATTATGAATGCAACCCAACTTGGTACGACCGATGAAGCTACACACCTGAAAAGGGTACAGCAACTGGCAGGTAAGATTCCGATTTTGTTTGTTATTAATAAGATGGATGCTGTAAATGCAGAGGAGGAAAATGTGCTAGCTCTTTTGCAAGAACAATGGGCATTCTTACAGGAAAACGGTTTTGTTCATCCTGCGATTTGTCCGGTTTCGTCCAAGGCGGCATTTTTGGTAAAACGTTTTGCCGTGGGCAATCTATCACGTTCCGAAGAACGCGAGCTATATTGCAGTGTAGACAAATTTGAAAAAATGAATTTGCCGGCATATTATACAAAGGCGTTTCCGAAAGTATACATTAAAGATGCAAAAACGGAAGAAGAGCAGCTGCTTAAAACCAGTGGTTTTGCCTATGTGGAAAAATTGATTGATTCCTATTTGAAGAGAAAATCAAAAAGATAAAAAAGAATTACAGGAGGTAATATCATGGCACAGGTTTATGTAAAGTACAATCCTTATCGGATGAAAACGGAGATCCAGGTCAACGGAAACGAACTGACCAACGACAGTGTGCTGCAACATATCAAAGGAAAACGACTGCAGGAATGGATTGGAGAATTCCCAAAACTTCTCATCGAGGCGTTGAATACCCGTACCTTTGAGTTTGAGTTTCATGGTATGTCACTGGACTGGGATGACTTTCATGAAGTAATTACCAAGGCAGAAAAAGCTGGGACGATTCAAGTGGGCGTACTGCGCTTTAAAGAGTGTACCTCGAGCGACGACATCAACGCAAAGATTGTAGAAATTTTTACTAGGATGCAGGACGGCCCGGTGGACGATTTCCGCGCCCCGCAGCTGCAGAAAGCATTTCAGAATATTAATAGTGCGGTGTTCCCTATCAATATTATCGGAACCATGAGTGCCGGAAAATCGACGCTGATCAATGCGCTACTTGGCCGGAAGCTGATGCCGTCTAAAAATCAGGCTTGCACGGACAAGATTACAGAAATCTTGGATAACGACAGTGATCGCTTTCATGCAATCGTATACGATGCTGAAAATCAAGTGCTGGAAAATATTCAGGACCTGACCTACGATATTATGAACCGTCTGAACGATGAAGAAGATGTGCGCAAGATCATGGTTGAAGGCAACATCCCCTTCTTGGATTCGTCAGAAACAGCACTGGAACTGATTGATACTCCGGGCACTAACAACTCTCGCAATCAGGAACATAAGAACACGACTTATCGTGCACTGCAGAGTGGTTCCAACAGCTTGATTCTGTACATTCTCAACGGTACACAGCTGCAAACCAATGATGATGCCAACCTGCTGAGTTATGTGGCGGAGCAGATTCAGAAGGGCGGCAAGCAAGTGCGAGATCGGTTCCTTTTTGTAGTGAACAAAATAGACGATATCAACCCGGAAGAAGAAAATATCAAGGATATTTTGCAGGATGTAAAGCGGTATCTTGCACAGTTCGGTATTGATGATCCGCAAATTTTCCCCTGTTCTGCATTTACAGCACTGAATCTGGAAGTATATCTCAATGGAATTGATATTGACAAGTTGAGCCGGAGTGATGAACGTAAGCTTCCTTCTGCGGCAAAAGATGCAATTACGATGGCATACAAGTTTATGGATTATCCGATGATGCATCTGGAACAATATTCTACGCTGTCGCCCAGTGCACAGAACCAGTTGTATGACCGCCTTCGGAATGCAGAGGAGCGAGAAGATACCAATGAGCAGGTTATGATTCACAGTGGTATTTATTCGATTGAGGCTGCAATCACGGCGTATGTGAAGAAATACGCCCGTACAAAGAAAATTAAAGAACTGGTGGAATCCTTCGAACAAGTCCTGGAAAGCGGCCAGGTGCTTGTCAAGGCAAAGACGCAGGTCGCCACCGATGAAGAAACGGCAAAAGCCTGTGCTGAGCGTGCTGCAGCCGTCCGTGCTAAAATCGAAAATGGACAGGAAGCACAAAACTTCAAGGAGAGAGTGGCAGCGATTGATCCAATGTCGGCCATTGAGGAAAAGGCTGAAAAACTCAAAATGGAGGTGGAACGGAAGGCTGGCCTTGTCTTTAGTGCCTACGGTGATACAT
>CAKSKO010000182.1 GCA_934465125.1 uncultured Eubacteriales bacterium | reverse complement strand
GTATTATCCAGAATCAGAATGTAAATGCAGAATTTGCAGTTGGGACAACCGCTGATAATTTTGCAGAAATGTTTTCGTCAATGGACGACAGTTATATGAAAGAACGTGCGGCTGATGTTCGGGATGTTTCGAAAAGGCTTTTAGAAGTATTATCAAATTCGTTCGAAAACAGTGTATCGTCGGACGAACCGTCGATTGTGGCTGCTGATGATTTAGCACCTAGCGAAACGGTGCAGCTTGATAAAAATAAAGTTTTAGGATTTATCACAAAAGGAGGGTCTTCGAGTTCGCATACTGCGATTTTGGCCCGGACAATGAATATTCCGGCGATTATTGGATTAGGCTGTGGTCTAAAGGAAGAATATGATGATTGTGATGCAATTATGGATGGGTATGCAGGCATAGTCTATATTAATCCTGACGAAAAAACAATTCTTGAATTAAAAGAAAAACAAGAGATCAAAAGAAAGCAAATGGCTCTTTTGCAAGAACTAAAAGGAAAAGAAAATATTACGTTAGACGGTCGAAAGATCGATATTTATGCAAATATCGGCAATTTATCCGACATTGGATCCGTGTTGCAAAATGATGCCGGTGGAATTGGCCTTTTTCGAAGCGAGTTTTTATATCTAGAAAATGATCATTATCCGACAGAGGACGAACAATTTGCAGTTTATAAAGATGTTGCAGAAAAAATGTGCGGCAGAAGAGTTGTCATACGCACTTTAGATATCGGAGCTGATAAAAAGATCGGTTACTTTGATTTACCAAAAGAGGAAAATCCTGCAATGGGATACCGTGCGATTCGCATCTGCTTAGATAGAAAAGAGATTTTTAAGACGCAGCTGCGAGCACTTTACCGCGCGTCTGCGTTTGGAAAAATTGCGATTATGTTCCCAATGATTATTTCTGTTTATGAAGTGTTTCAGATTAAAAAAATTGTCAACGAGGTAAAAGAGGAACTCAAAGCGGAGGGGATCGAGTTTTCTGATAAAGTAGAACTAGGCATTATGATTGAAACACCAGCCGCGGCGATTATTAGCGATGATTGGGCTAAAGAAGTTGATTTCTTTAGTATTGGAACAAATGATTTAACGCAGTACACGTTAGCAATCGACAGACAGAATGATAAGCTTACCGATATTTATGATCCACACCATAAGGCGCTGTTGCGAATGATTAAACTAGCAGCTGATAATGCACATAAAAATGGAATTTGGATCGGAATATGTGGAGAGTTAGGAGCAGATGATTCTTTGACAGAGACGTTTTTGTCGATGGGAATTGATGAGCTTTCTGTATCGCCGCCTTGTATTTTAGGGCTTCGGAAAAAAGTACTGGAATGTGATGTTGCGAAAGTAAAAGATTCCCTTTTGCAGAAACTCCTTTAGACTACGTGTTATAAAACGGGTGTTAAGTTCTAAAAAAGTGTAATAATAAATAAAGGAAGAAGGACTTGCCATGTTTGGATTTAAAAAGAAAAAAGAAACAAAAGGTTTGTTTGCAACACAAGATGGCACTGTAATTGCATTGTCAGAAGTACCGGATGAAGCATTTGCAGAAAAGATGCTCGGAGACGGTGCAGCGATTATTCCAACGAGCGATGAAATATGTTCGCCGGTAGACGGGACAATTATCCAAGTGACAGATACTCTTCATGCGTATGGAATTCAATCAGATGATGGGCTCGACATTTTAGTTCATGTTGGGATCAACACCGTAGAGTTAAAGGGAGAGGGATTTACCGCACTTGTCAAAGAGGGCGATAAAGTCAAAGCAGGAGATGTCATTGCAAAAGCAGATTTATCTTTGATAAAAAGCAAGGGTTATGAAACCCATACCCCTGTTTTAATTACGAATATGGATGATATCAAAGAAATATCATCCATAGAGGGTCCAGCGCAGGCGGGAAAGACAGTAGTGGTCACCTATTCTAAGTAATAGGAAAAGGACCATGAAATAACGCAGGCATGTTCCATGCAAAATGCCGGAGCGTAAAAATATTTAGCATGGAGAAATGGTGGATTATATGAAAAAAGAGAGTTCAGCTTTCAGTGTGCTTCAGCGCATTGGCCGATCTTTTATGTTTCCGATCGCAATTTTGCCAGTAGCAGGATTGCTGTTAGGAATCGGCGCATCTTTTACGAACCCGCAGATGATAACCTCCTACGGACTTGAGGCCTTTTTAGGGGAAGGTACCGTTATGTACTCGATCCTTCTTGTTATGAAGGATACAGGTCAAATTGTATTTTCAAACCTGCCGCTTATCTTTGCAATGGGTGTAGCGCTTGGGATGGCAGAGAAGGAAAAAGCAACGGCAACCCTTTCCGCTGCGATTGCATTCTTTATCATGCATCAGACAATTTCAACACTGCTCAGCTTAACAGGCAAATTAGAGCCCGGTGTGATGCTCGAAGGATCCATTTCCTCCGTATTAGGCATTACATCGCTTGAAATGGGCGTGTTCGGCGGTATCATCGTAGGTTTAGGTGTTGCGGCGCTTCATAACCGTTTCTATAAAATTAAATTACCAACGGTTATTTCATTCTTTGGAGGCACAAGGTTTGTTCCGATTATTTCAGCGCTTGTTTATATTTTAGTAGGCGTTTTAATGTTCTTTACGTGGCCATTTATTCAGTCCGGTATCTATGCGTTGGGCGGACTTGTGACCAATTCCGGCTACGCGGGAACTTTTATTTATGGAATTATCGAAAGAGCATTGATTCCATTTGGACTGCACCATGTGTTCTATATGCCATTCTGGCAGACAGGACTTGGTGGTACCATGATGATCGACGGCGTGAGTGTGTCTGGTGCGCAGAATATCTTCTTTGCGCAATTGGCTTCTGCGAGCACAACTCATTTCAGCGTTGATGCAACTCGTTTCATGGCTGGTAAATTCCCGTTCATGATGTTTGGTCTCCCGGGTGCTGCGCTTGCGATGTATGTTACAGCAAAGTCTAATAAGAAGAAGATCGTGGCAGGTCTTTTGATTTCTGCGGCATTAACTGCATTCGTAACAGGAATCACAGAACCTCTCGAGTTTACTTTCCTGTTTGTAGCACCGCTTCTTTATGGTATTCACTGTGTGTTAGCAGGACTGTCATTTATGCTGATGCACATCTTTAATGTTGGCGTCGGTATGACATTCTCTGGTGGATTTATCGACTTTATGCTATTCGGCGTGTTGCAGGGCAATGAAAAAACCAATTGGATCTTTATTCCGATTGTAGGTATCGTTTACTTTGTTGTTTACTTCTTCC
>CAKSKO010000181.1 GCA_934465125.1 uncultured Eubacteriales bacterium | reverse complement strand
GTCCCTGTCAGCCTCCGCGCCGCGTATCATATGGTTAAAATGCGCAGCCGATACGGAAATACCGAGCTTTTTTTGCAGCTGCAGCTTGTTCTGCATAGTATGCCTGAATCTCTGATTCAATTCTCTGCATTTCTGCATCATTTTGATCGATTTGATCCAGCATGTTGGCTTTTTCGTTCTCTAATTGCGAAATAATCTGTTTGCTTTCTTCCAACAGAGAATTTAATTCACTCTGTTTAGCGTCAAGATTTTTCTTCTCTTCTGAAACAGTAATGCGATCGGCTTCTACCTGGTTTTTTTCGCTCTCAATACTCTTCATATCATTCTGCAAGGAATTAATCAAATCAGAATCATGGGCGCTGACATGTTTTATAATCTCTGCTTTATCTAAGAAGTCCTTAAAATCCTTCGCCCCGAGGATAATGTCGAGCGTCGAAGTCTCTCCCGCCATATAAATCGCCTTAAGTCGCTGCTTTAATAAATCAAAGTTCTTATCGATTGTCTGCTGCGTCTTGGAAATTTCCTCCTGCTTTTGTACAATCTGTTCATCGAGATTCCTTATCTGCTCATTGCTTAAATCAATCTGCTGCTGCACAATACTGATCTGTTCATCGAGCGCCTGCTTGTATTTCGTTTGTTCCTCGACGTTATTTTTCACTTGATCGAGTGTATTTTTTAGTTCCTCATTCTGTTTTTTTAGTTCGTCCTGCTTGTTTTTATTATCGCTCACACTGGTTGCTGCATACGTTTTTTGAGGCATTTCCGGTATTGTCATCACACAAAAAAGCAAAACAAAACTCAGCGCCAGACAAGCTAGTTTCTTTCCTGTCATTTTAAAGTCCAATTAGATTTCCTCCATTCTGCTTTAAGTACTTGCGTATAGAAATAAGTCCCCCGATAAGACCAAAGGCAACTCCTGCCGCGATGAATGAAAGTGCAATCGGCAGCGCCACTGCTCCAAATGAAATATAATGAAACGGTACAAATTGCTGCGCTGCGTTCATCAGCACCTCATAAAGCACAGTTAGCAATCCTGTTGATACAATCGCTGATATAATTCCAATCGTGATCCCCTCCACAATAAATGGGATCCTGATGAATCCATCCGTTGCTCCAACCGACTTCATAATACTGATCTCAAGGCGTCTACTATACATTGTAACACTGATCGTATTAGAAATGATAAACAAAGATACTGCACTCAAGATTAATATAAACCAGAAGCTCACGGTTGCGACAAGATGATTAAGTTTTGTCAATTTCTCTGCGGCGTCGCTTCGATCACTGACCGTGTCGACCCCGTCGATCTGTTGAAGATCTGATACCGTCTGATCATAAAGCGACAAATCTTCCATCGTTACATGAAACGCATTCGGAAGAGGGTTTTCTTCTCCTTGCAGACCATTGAATAAGTCGCCTAATACATCGACATACTTTTCCATCGCTTCTTCCTTTGAATAGAATTCACAGGAAGCTACGTTCGAAACCCTCTTAATTTTTTCACCTATCTGCACCGATTCCAAGTTTCCTATATCTGTCTTTAAATAAACAGTAATGCTGTTTTGTTTTTCAACACTCTCAAGCGCTGAGCTAATGTTCATCGAGAGGAGTACTGCGATTCCAGTTAAAAACAAACAAGATACCAATACTCCCACCGACGCGAATGACATCAAACGGTTGATCCAAACATTTTTAACGCCTTCTTTGAGTAGGTACTTTGTAGAACTAACTTTCATACTGTACCCCCTTATAGCTCTTGTCTTCTACAATTTTTCCATCTTTGATTTTGATAACTCTTCGCTGAAAACTTTTTACTAGATTGTGTTCATGCGTTACCATTAAAACTGTCGTACCGCACTGATTGATCTGATCCAAAAGATCAACTATTTCATACGACATCTTCGGGTCAACGTTGCCGGTCGGCTCATCTGCAATAATCATGCTGGGATTGTTCACAAGCGCTCTCGCAAGCCCTACTCTTTGCTGTTCTCCCCCTGATAATTCCGCCGGAAATGACCTTGCCTTATCTTTGAGCCCAACCAGACCTAATATATAGGGAACGCGTTTTCTCACTGCACCCGGTTTTGCCCCGATCACCCGCATCGCAAACGCAACATTATCAAATACATTCATTTTCTGAATCAACCTGAAATCCTGAAACACAATTCCCATCGTCCTTCTCAAATAGGGAATTTCTTTGTACTTTAAAGCAGAGAGTTTTCGTCCTCCAACAATAATCTCGCCTTCATTCGGTGATTCCTCACGCATAATCAGTTTTAAAAAAGTGCTTTTTCCCGCTCCCGAAGGGCCGACAATAAATACAAATTCTCCCTTTGCAATGTTAAGACTAACGTTCTTGAGTGCTTCTGTGCCACTATCATACTGTTTTGACACATTTTTAAATTCAATCATAACCCCTTTTTTCTTTCCTTCCCATTTTAGCAGTGGTACATTTCCTAATATTTTCCTGAATGCCCTTAACAATTTCACAGGCTATTAAAATGTTACTTTTAATAGCCTTGCTCATTCGGTCATTTCCAAAACTATTTTTCTGGCTCTTTTTTACAAAATTTACATCCGTTCTAAAGAAATCAAAACAGAACAACTACGCCGCAGCACTCATTGTTTTAATCCTTTATAGAAAGAATGTCATAAAACCAATACGATAGCTTTCAAACGCCCTAATATTTAATTGGATTTGCTGACAAATACTTTTTGACCATCAGCGCCACTTTAAAGACAATCGCGTCCTCAAATTCTCTTAGGTCAAGGCCTGTCAGTTTTTTAATTTTCTCTAATCTATAAACAAGCGTATTACGGTGAACAAACAGTCTGCGCGACGTCTCCGATACATTTAAATTGTTTTCAAAAAATCGTTGGATGGTAAAGAGTGTTTCTTGATCAAGCGATTCAATTGATCCTCTTTTAAATACTTCTTTTAAAAACATTTCACAAAGTGTAGTGGGAAGTTGATAGACGAGCCGTGCGATTCCTAAGTTATCATAGCTTACAATTGTCCGTTCTGTGTCAAACACCTTTCCGACTTCAATCGCTACCTGTGCCTCTTTAAACGACCGGGCAAGATCTTTGATTCCTTCTACCGTTGTCCCAATCCCAACAACACAATGAGTGTAAAACTCCCCCGATAAGGTATCTACAATAGATCCGGCTAACTTCTCGAGGTCTTTCGAATCAATATTCGATCGAATTTCCTTGACAAGAACAATATCCATCTCATTAATATTGATCACAAAATCCTTTGTTTTATC
>CAKSKO010000180.1 GCA_934465125.1 uncultured Eubacteriales bacterium | reverse complement strand
CCTTTAACGTTCGGGGAATGCATTGGAAATACTCTCTCCACTCCAACGCCATAAGAAACACGTCTTACTGTAAAAGTTTCAGCAACTCCACTACCCTTGCGCGCGATAACCGTTCCCTCAAACATTTGAATTCTTTCACGGTCGCCTTCTCTAATATTCACATGGACTCTTACAGTATCTCCAATATGAAACTCCGGCAACTCTGTCTTCATCGATTCTTCTGCAATTCTTTTTAATGCATCCATTCTTGTTCCTCCTAAATATTCCGACATTCATACTATATCTATCATAGCAGAGGACTGTCAGTTTCAATGTCTCGGTAATAAAACCAGGCATCGAACACATCGGCAATGCCAACGGTATCCAGATGCTTATTCAGCATAACACAGATTAAGACCAGTTGCAACAGCTATTTTAGAATCTTTTGTAAAATTAAGAATACTATTTCATCCGAGTTTATTGCGACTTACAATTTTTGCTAAATTTGACTTTTGATTTTATCAAGCGCACCTTTTTCTAGCCTCGATACCTGTGCTTGGCTAATTCCAATCTCGGAGGCAACCTCCATTTGTGTTTTCCCTTGAAAAAAACGAAGAGATAGAATTCTTTTTTCTCGTTCTCCCAAATGGCTGATCGACTCCTTTAACGCAATCTCATCAAGCCAATTGTTATCATCATTTTTATCTCCAACCTGATCCATCACATAAATTGTGTCATTACCATCAGAAAAGACGGGTTCAAAAAGTGAAACAGGTTCCACAATCGCTTCAAGCGCCAATACAACGCTTTCTTTTGCGATCCCTAGCTCTTTTGAAATCTCTTCTATGGTTGGTTCCCGGTTGTTTTGAGCAGTCATTCTCTCCTTTACCTGCATCGCTTTGTATGCAATATCACGCATAGATCGGCTAACACGAATAGAATTATTGTCTCTTAAATATCGTCGGATCTCTCCAATAATCATGGGGACAGCATAGGTTGAAAAACGAACATTTTGTGTAATATCAAAGTTATCAATCGACTTAATTAATCCAATACATCCTACTTGAAATAAATCATCCAAATTCTCTCCTCTATTTACAAATCTTTGTATCACACTAAGCACCAATCTTAAATTGCCGCTTATTAGTTCTTCTCGTGCACTTTTGCTTCCTTCTCTTACTTTTTTTAAAAGTACTGTTTTTTCCGGTTCTGTCAAAACCTTTAACTTAGATGTATTCACTCCACAAATTTCAACCTTATTATATTGCACTTCTTTTCCCCCTCAATGATAATACACTTTTCATTATTACCATCGTTGAGGTCTCTCATACAAAAAGCCTATCCTAAAGTTTCAATCAATTTTAGCAAACTTTTTCTAAATCTTTTTTTAAACGTTCAATAATCCTTTTTTCAAGCCTCGATATATAAGATTGAGAAATTCCTAAAGAATCAGCAACCTCTTTTTGCGTATGTTCTTTGTTTCCTTCCAATCCAAACCTTAGCTGCATGATGTTTCTTTCTCTTTCAGATAGTTTCGACACTGCCTGCAATACCAAATCGCATTCTACTTCCTGTTCGATTCTGTGATTTACAATATCCTGTTCGCTCCCCAGAATATCCGAAAGAAGCAGTTCATTTCCATCCCAATCAATATTAAGTGGTTCATCGATTGAAATTTCATTTTTCAGCTGTGAGCTTTTTCTCAAATACATTAAAATCTCATTCTCAATGCACCTAGACGCATAGGTAGCAAGCTTGATGTTTCTAGCTGGGCAAAACGTATTGACTGCCTTGATTAGTCCAATTGTCCCAATCGAAATCAAATCTTCAACGCTTGCTCCATTCGAATCGAACTTTTTAGCTATGTATACAACCAATCTTAAATTATGTGTAATTAATGGTTCTCTTGCCTCTTCGTCTCCTAAATTAATGCGCTTCATAATCGAAGCTTCCTCTTCCTTTGTCAACGGAGCCGGCAATGTTTCCGGACCATTAATATAATGAATCTCCCCTAAAATTCGAAATTTTCCCACGAACTTTACAAGCATAACACGCATTTTGTAGAAGACGAAACCTAATTTATTCATTTTATCTCTCTCCTATTTTGTATCAATTCAATTTTCTATGAGTTCTGGATTAATAAGCGCCATAAATTCATTTCCGAGCATTTTGGCAGAACACACCGCTACATATGCACTCTTCTTAACTGCCTGATTTCCCTGAATCAAGCAAAATTGATCTGGCCGAAACGCCGGCAAAACTCCCGATTCCGAGACCACCTGAAATGGAATCAGGCGGCAAGGGCAATCCCACTTTTTTAAGATTTCATAATCATTCTGCATCTTAGCGGGACTCAAAAAAAACGAACGAACTTCTTCTGGTATCAAATCTTCAATAAAATGATATTCTACAACAATAACCGGCAAATGTGAGAACGGTTCTGTTAAACTATTCCCCGTGTCTATTTTTGCTTTTATTCTAATATTTTTTTGACCAACCCCGATTTTGACCTCACAAAATAAATCTTTCGGCGTTTGTCTCCCTGTTATTCTGCTGATCACCCTGATAATAAAGTAACTGCATACGGTAGCAATCAAAAGAAGTAAGGGTGAAATATTAAAATAGACAATTCCGTTTTGTATCATCACTCCTTTAGGCGCAAGAAAATACCAAATAGCAAATATTGTTCCGCAAAACGCGAAACTAATTGAATAGAAGCAGGCAACAATTTTTAGCATACTTTTTCTATCGCGTATTCCAAATGATACGAGGACAATTGTGACAGACATCAATAATTTTAAAAAAATAGATAAAAAAGCATTGAACGGGGGAAATAAAATCGTAATAGAATAAACAGATCCTAATGCTGCTCCTAAGAGCAAGCGCTTTCGCGTCACCTCCTGCCTGAGAAAACGTGCTGTTGCCAGCAAGATAAAATAATTGATAAACAAATTCATACAAAGCAATACATCGATGTAAATGGTCTGTCTCATATTCCCCTCCCAAGAGCATTGCTTATTTTTCTTTTGTTTTTCATAATCCCCCCAATAAAAAGCATCTTTATGTAGAATACTGTCCTAAAACAACCTATGTCCTAATATCAATTATTATCCCACGCTTATTTTAAAATTTTTGTTACAAAATGTAGGAAAAATAATAAGGTCTCCCCTTCCTAAAAGGAGAGACCCTTATCTTATTCTGCTAACTCATCTTTTGTTTGGCCTGTTCGATCTTCTGATCCTCTGCATTTAAAACCTGATACCATCCTCTTTTTTGCATTTCATCAAATATATTGGCTTCAATTTGGTGCTCTTCCATCAAAAGC
>CAKSKO010000179.1 GCA_934465125.1 uncultured Eubacteriales bacterium | reverse complement strand
CAGAGCCTTTTTAATCGCCGGTGCTACAGTTACCGGTACCTGTGCGGTAAAGTCTTTGTAAAAATCGTCCATATCGACATTTCCAACGATCCCCGGCACTGAACCGGTAGACGAATACTGCCATCCGTACAACTCATGACTGATCTGCGGGGTTTTTGAACCGTCCGGGTTGTCCGTTACTGCCATCTGGCATGTGCTTGGATATCTTGCGATCCAGAACGGGCAGGACACGTACTCTGCAAAAGGCTTAATGTACGATTCATAAAATGATAAGCCGGTATACACACCAAAAGAGCAGCCTGCCGACTCGATTACTCGCTTGTACATATTAATAATGTTAATAAGCGTCTTACCAAGGTTTTTCTGACATTCGTCCTCGATATCCAACCAGACAAAGGTTTTCCGTCCGTTTAAAATCTGTACAACCTTTTCTGCGTCGCTGATAGCTTTTTCCGGTGTTGTTGCGTATGAATAGTTGTAAACATGTGGTGTTGGTAAACCGGCTGATGCCGCACCATTCCAGTTATTTTCAAACTGGTTGTCAGGATTCAGGTCCTTTCTGATAACTTTAATAACCGCAAATTCTACACCGGATGCTTTTACGCTATTCCAGTTAATCACACCTTGGTAAGCTGATACGTCAATTCCTCTCATATTATTTATCCTCACTTTCTTTAACTTCCGGGATACCGGCAACTGATGTAAGTAATGATGCAAGACCGGCAACAAGCGTTGTCTGTAGCATCAATGACCATCCTGTTTCATTAAATGCTCCAATGACAAGCATCGAACCGGCAACCTGTGCCATTGTTTTTACCGCACGGATTCCGGCGGCTTTGAACCATTTTACAGTGTCAACATTTGGTTTTAATACACAATTCTTCATAAATAAATACCTCTCTTTCTTTACATAAACGGTACAATTGCATTCACGAAAGCAATAGCTGCCGCCCCGGCAATTGCGCTTACAATAGCTGTTAATACAGTTCTCTGCATTGTGTTCCAATTCTGAGCCGGTTTTGATTCCAACTCGCTGATTTTCTCCGAATGTGCTTTCTGGACTTCTACCATGTTTTTTACGGACATGGCTAGTTCCTGAACCGATAGCGTTAAGTCCTGTATCTGTTTCTGTTGTTCTTCCAAATCGTCAATCCGATGATTGGCAACCTTTATCTTTTCATCATGTTCAGTGATTTTCTTTACAATTTCCTCATTATTCATCCGGTCTCCTTTCTCCGTAAATGGGAATCGTGATTTTATGTATAATAAAAGCACCCACATTTCTGTGAGTGCTAGGATTTTTGGCATCCTGCCATGTTATTTCATTTCTTTTTCCAAGTCTTCAAGTGCAAATTGTATGTACCGTCTCCATTGCCTTTTCTTCTGTCTTGCATCCTTTTTATCAAAAGAATCAATCAGCCTTTCCACGACAAAAAAGTGGCAAACACAATCAAAATATAAAATGACATTTGCGGTTTGTTCAATACATATCCAGCGGCTGAAACAAGAAATGCCACTATTGAAACGTATAATGGAAGTACTTTTATGGTTTGTTCCTCATGGTCGATTTCTTTCTGCAATTCTGCCTTTATTTTCAGTAATCGGTTACGGTCGTTTCCGATATATCTACGTAAAACCGACTTTGCGCACACAATCTCGTTATATTCATCACACTTCCCATGCTTTGTGCATTTGTCAAGCTCTATGCAAATCTCTTTCAATCCGTCCATCTTTTCAACTCCTTATTTTCCCATATTATCGGAAAATCCACACGTTTTCAAGGTTGTCCGAATCAAAACACAAAATAAATGCGCAATACAGTCTCTTGTCGCTAAACAGCAATATTGCTTCTAAAGCAAATATGCATAGGGAGGGATACACTGAAGCACCAGATATTTATATCCAAAATCGATCTGCCCTTGTTATTTTTGGAAAACAACAGTACTCCCAATCCAGTCTACTATATTATGATTCCGGGTCAAAGAAAGTACAACCTTTAGTAAACCCAAGTTCAGATACATTTACGGTTACGATTTTGAGCGACGGCAGAGTAAAAATAACAGCAGCCAAGGCTAAATACTCAAATAAGGCAGCAATATACATGGACTAAGGGCATGTGATCTTAAGTCCAAAGACATATGCTTTAGGATTACTGCTTCCACTACCATGTATCTTTATGGCACTATCGTTTACTTTTTCGAATTCAACATAGCGTGCTGCGGTCGGACTCGAGTAATCTAGTTCAATCGGAGATCCAAACATTCCAGTAGGTAAAATAGATGGATTCCTAAAACTCCCACCGTCTAATACCGTAAAAACAAGAAATTTGTAATCCGATAAATTTTTACCTTTTGGAATCGGGCATAAGTTTGTAGTAGAGCTTACAATGATTCCATCAATTAAAGTGTTATAATCAATAAACATAGTTTTAATATTGCTGTTTAGCGCAGTTATCTTACCGTCCAAAACCTTACCTTGTGCTGCGGACAGCGGTAAATTCGTAGCATTGGAAACAAGGTTGTTCACGCAATTGGATTTAACCCAATTTAATATGTCTTTTCCTAAATTTGTAAGGACCTGTTTAATTGATAAATATGCCATAACTACTCATCTCCTTTCAGTTCTGCCAATTCTGTTTCTAACTGATTCTTCCGGTCTGCAAGTTCGGTCATCTTCTCAATTTCAGGCTTGTAATCGTCAATCGTCGCTCTGCCTGTCGCAATCTTGATTCCGATATAATCAAGTGTCTTAAACTCTGCGTCTATATTGGCAATCTGACTTTCCAAATCGCTGATTTTTTCCTGTTTTTCAATTTCGGCTTTCTGTTCGTCTGTCAATTCAGCCGGCTCTGTTGTTGGTTCTACCGTAGGTTCTTTGTAAACACTTCCATCATCGCTTAAGGTCAGCGTATCTTTTTCAGCCTTGTAAAGCGTTTCAAACCCGCTAAAAGTGGCGCATTCCACATTTCCGGAAGTCATAAGTACAATGTCTCCACCAAATTGGATTTTCTCAGCTTGAAGATTCAAAGCAAAGCGAATACTAAGAAGATTGCTTGCCGGAATGCTGACTTCGATAACATCGTATGTTTCATTCTTAATTCGTACTTTATCCATTGCTATTATCCTTTCTTAATCTCAGTCCACATTGCTGTGTAATCAGTATCTGTCATGAAGTTGTTCTTTAAATCATCAATTGACGTCTCACAATTGATGATTGCACTTCTGTTAGCTTTAATCGCATTGTCCATTTTGTTCAGATTGGATGCGCTGACAGGGGTTGATTTGTCAGGCGAATCTTTCCATCCGACCGGAATATAAGCG
>CAKSKO010000178.1 GCA_934465125.1 uncultured Eubacteriales bacterium | reverse complement strand
TTGGGGTACTGCGAGATCTAAAGACTCGGTACGAACTAACTGGAGAGATATCAATCGATATGATTACAAAATATCAGGATATTTTTGAAGTGCATAAAATGCCGGAAGATGAAACTACGCTTTTGCAGAATGTCTGCATTGTTTTTGATGCTGCGCTTTATGATTTGACTGTAATGAGAGAAACAGAAGGGAAATGTTTGCGGGAGGATGTCAAAGAGAAAGCGAAGACAATCATGGAGATTGTTGCAATGATAGAGAACCTTTCAGAAAAGAGCGTAGGAGAGTATCAGAAGCGCCTAAGAGAAAAATTAGAGAATTTACTTGCTGATAAAGGAATCGACGAACAGAGGATTTTGACAGAGGTTGCGATTTTTGCAGATAAAGTTGATATCAATGAAGAGATTGTCCGTCTTAAGAGCCATTTTGATCAACTGACGTCGATGACCCATTCTGATCAACCAATTGGAAGAAAGCTTGATTTCTTAGTTCAGGAAATGAACCGAGAAATCAATACGATCGGGTCAAAAGCTGCTGATTTGGAAATTTGTTACTTAGTAGTAGAAGCTAAAGCTCAGCTTGAGAAGATTCGTGAGCAAATACAAAATATTGAATAGAATGATTTACTTAAAAGGAGCATTTCATGAAACTGATTAATATCGGATTTGGCAATATGGTTTCTGCAAATCGAATGATCGCAATTGTCAGCCCGGAATCTGCACCGATTAAGCGGATGGTGCAAGATTCTAAAGAAAAAGGAACGCTTATCGACGCTACTTATGGCAGGCGGACGCGTGCAGTCATCATTATGGATAGCGACCATATTATACTATCAGCTGTGCAACCTGAGACAGTTGGAAATCGTTTGAATAACCGAGAAGAAGGTCGAGAAGAGGAGGAGATGGAAATTGTTGAATGAGAGAGGGTTGCTGGTTATTCTTTCGGGTCCTTCGGGGGCTGGGAAAGACACTGTATTAAAGAAACTTCTTGAAAAAGATATCAATATCAAGCTGTCGGTTTCCGCGACAACAAGAGCACCACGGGAGCAGGAAAAAAACGGGGAAGACTATTATTTTCTTTCCAAGGCGGAATTTGTGCAACTGATTTCTAAAAATGAAATACTGGAGCATGCAGAGTATTGTGGGAATTATTATGGTACTCCAACCGCGCAGGTGAATGAATGGCTTAACAAAGGGAAAGATGTTATTTTAGAAATTGAAGTAAATGGTGCTCAGCAGATTCGAAAAAAACGCCCTGATGCAATCAGTATTTTTATTTTACCGCCGTCGATGCGTGCGTTGGAGGAACGACTGAAGTGCAGGGGGACAGAAACGTCTGAGTTTGTCTGTAAGCGGTTAGAGATCGCTAGAAAAGAGGTTAAATCAGCTAGCGAATATGATTACATTGTGATCAATGAAACTGTGGAGCAGTGTGCCGAAGATATTAGAAAAGTCATTGCTTGTGAAAAAATGAGATCTTATAGAAAAAGTAATTTAATTAAAGAGGTGCTTGAAAATGCGTAGACCGTCGATCGATGATATGTTTTCTGGGAAGCAGAGCAGATATTCATTGGTGATTGCAGTGGCCAAGCGGGCCAGAGAAATTGCTGAGGAAGCGGAGCAAAACGGAATTATTATTACAGAAAAACCGGTTAATCTGGCGATTAAAGATTTTAAAAACCATAAATACACCATTTTGGAGCCGGAAGTAAATGACTGATTCTTATAATAAATGATTGAGGAAGATGTATGGATACAGTATCGATTGCTAAGATTGCTGTCGACAACACTGCGTATCACTTTGATAAAGAGTATGATTATGTGGTTCCAGAGGAATTGTTATCACAAAATTTGGCCGGCTGTCGGGTGTTAGTTCCGTTTGGAGGAGGAAACCGAAAAAGACAGGGAATGGTTTTATCGATCAGAGTTTCAAAAAATACAGAACATATAAAATCTATTTTTGCGGTGCTTGATCGGGCGCCGCTTCTTAGCAATGAAATGATTTCAATGGTCTATTTTATGAAAGAAAGGTACTATTGTACCTTTTTTGATGCAATCAAAACGATCCTGCCAACAGGATTTCACGTTAAGACGACAACTTTATACCGTTTGGGAGAGAAACCGAATCAGGAAGAAATCCGGGGTTTATGTAAAGCAGAACAGAAGGTATTGGAAATTATCGAAAAAGCCAGTTCGGCGGTAGCGTGCGACCGCTTAATTGAGGCTACAAAAATTTCGTATGCTGGATTGGAAAGATTAGCAGCGCAAGGCATCATTGTCGAAGAAGGTCTCGCAGCGCGAAAAATTGGGGATGCTGCGATTAAAATGGTTCGTTTGACAGAAAAAGGGCTTAACACGGAACAAAAACTATCGCCGAAACAACGGAAAGTATGGGAACTTTTGTTGGCTGTAGGCGAAGTATCAGTAAAAGAAATCTGTTATTTTTTAGGAATTACTGTTTCTGTTATTTCAGCACTTGTCAAAAAAGGGATTGCTGTTTGTTTTGATCAGGAGATCTACCGGAATCCGTATGAAGTGGATTCCTGCGATCCGGTAAGAGAAGAGATCCGATTAACAGAAGAGCAAGAAAAGGCGTATGAATCGCTGTATCGCAGTTATCAGGAGAAAAAAGCAAATGTTTGCCTGCTTTATGGAGTGACAGGCAGCGGAAAGACTTCTGTATTTATGAAATTGATCGATCAGGCCTATGAAGAGAAAAGAGGAATTATTGTAATGGTTCCGGAAATTTCATTGACGCCGCAGATGATTGCGTTGTTTCATAAAAGATACGGAAATGATGTTGCGATTTTTCACAGTGCTCTTTCTCTAGGAGAACGTCTTGACGAGTGGAAGAGAGTTAAAGTCGGAAAAGCAAGGATCGCAGTTGGGACAAGATCTGCTGTTTTTGCTCCTTTTGATGATATTGGGCTTCTGATTATTGATGAGGAGCAGGAATATACATATAAATCGGAGGCAAAACCTCGGTTTCATGCGAGAGACCTTGCAAAATTCCGGTGTGCGTATCATAAAAGTGTGTTAGTGCTCTCTTCAGCGACTCCTTCGGTTGAAAGCTATTATTTTGCAAAATTGGGAAGGTATCATCTTGCTCGTTTAACAAAACGATATGGCGGAGCGAATCTGCCAGAGGTGACAGTGATCGATCAAAATCAAGAACTAATAGAGGGCAATCAAAGCTCATTCAGCTCTGGTTTACTGGAGGGCTTGGATCAGACCATTCGAAATGGGAAACAGGCGATCTTACTTTTAAACCGAAGAGGCTATCATACGTTTGCTTCGTGCAAGGCGTGCGGAGAAGTTTTGGTTTGTCCGCACTGTAGTATTTCTATGACGTATCATTCTGCGAACAGGAGA
>CAKSKO010000177.1 GCA_934465125.1 uncultured Eubacteriales bacterium | reverse complement strand
GCGATCGAACACATTTCCATCCGTATTTCTGCAGGAGTATTACTTTTGATTTCTTTATGCGGGGGAAGATTTGTTGGAATAAAAATTATTTTGTCAAGCGATAGTGCTTTTTGAAAGTATAGAGCGGTTCCGATATGTCCATTGTGGATGGGGTCGAATGTGCCGCCAAACATCGCAATTTTTTGCATTTTTGTTCTTCTCCTATACCTTATCGTTTTGGAAGTTCAATTTTTGGTTCCTTTTGATTTCTGCGATATAAAACAAATTTTGTTCCGATCACTTGTACCACCTCAGATTTTGTTTGTTTTGCAAGTTCACAAGCAACCTCTTTTGCGCTCATATTTGCCGTTTCAAGTACCCTTCCTTTGATTAACTCCCGTTTTGTTAAAGCATCATCTGCCTGTTTGATAATTTCTCCGCTCATACCACCTTTTCCAATGATTAAAATAGTATCGATTGGATTTGCAAGCGCGCGTAAATAAGCGCGTGTTTTACTAGTTAACATTCATTTCCTCCCAATTTTATAAGTAGAACGTTTATCCTAATTTCTTTTTTAATTCTTTTTCTAAAAGTCTCAGCGCATTTCCTCTATGGCTGATTTGATTTTTTTCTTCTATAGAAAGTTCGGCAAATGACCGCCCGTTTCCGATCAAAAAAATTGGATCATATCCAAACCCGCCGGCGCCTTGTTTCTTAAATCCTATTTTGCCTTCACATTGTCCGCGGACGAATAGTTTTTCACCATCTGGCAGGATACAGCAGATCGCGGTGACAAATCGAGCAGTACGTTTTTTTTCTGGAACATGTTCTAACTTTGTAAGAAGCTTCTGGATATTTTTTTCATCTGTTGTATCAACGCCTGCGTACCGGGCTGAGTAAATTCCGGGCTCTCCGTTTAAGATATCGACAACAAGCCCGGAATCATCCGAGATGGCAGGTATACCGCTTAACTGAAAGGCAGCCTCCGCTTTTAATGCGGCATTTTCTTCAAACGTTTTACCTGTTTCTTCAACATCACTCAGATCCAACCCGGCTTCTTTTGCGGTAATAGCGTCGATTCCAAGTGGGGTTAGAATTTTTTCAATTTCTACTCTTTTTTTGGGATTATTGGTTGCAATGATAAATGTCATTCTTCTAGCTCCTCCTGTGTTTCAAAAAGTGCGTTTGCAAATGCATCAGGATCAAACGGCTGTAAGTCGTTTACCTGCTCGCCAACACCAATAAATTTAACAGGAAGACCTAATTCGTCTTTGATTGCTAATATTACGCCGCCGCGAGCAGTTCCGTCTAATTTAGTTAGAATAATTCCTGTAATCCCTGCGGCACTTTGGAATTCCCTTGCTTGGTTAACCGCATTCTGGCCGGTTGTAGCATCAACGACAAGAAGGAACTCTTTATCAGCTTCTGGTAGTTCTCTGTCGATGATACGGCTGATTTTCGATAGCTCTGCCATTAAATTCTTTTTGTTATGTAGCCTTCCAGCTGTATCACAAATAATGACGTCAGCGCCGCGCGATTTTGCAGCAGATACCGCATCAAATACAACCGCGGCAGGATCTGAGCCCTCAGATTGTTTGATTAGATCCACCTTTGAACGTTCTGCCCATATTTCAAGCTGATCGATCGCCGCAGCGCGGAAGGTATCAGCAGCAGCTAAGATTACTTTTTTCCCGTCTTGTTGAAGCTTTGCTGCGATTTTTCCGATTGTGGTTGTTTTTCCAACCCCGTTGACTCCGATAACTAAAATCACAGACGGTTTTGTATCGATTTTCATCTCTTCTCCGCCTCTTAGCATATCAGCGATGATTTCGTGGAGCAAATCGTGGATTTTATTTGGATCCTTAATTCCCTCTTCTTTTGTTTTCTTACGAAGTTGTTCACAGATCTTTTGGGAAGTTTTAATACCAACATCCCCCATAATTAAAAGTTCTTCGAGTTCTTCGAATAGTTCATTATCAATCTTTGTAAAGGATTTCAGCATTGAATCAATTTGACTGAAAATCCCATTGCGTGTTTTTTTGAGTCCTTCTTTTATCTTTTGAAATAATCCCATAGCTGCCCACCTTCTACCGTTATCGATAATTTCTCAATAGTGTTTATTGTTTTATTCCAAGTTTTTGTTCAATTTCAGAAGCTCGAAGTTCCAATAGCTTGGATACTCCTTCATCCTGCATGGTAACACCGTATAATACGTCGGCCTCTTCCATTGTACCGCGCCGGTGTGTGATAACAATGAATTGTGTATTGTTGTTCATCTTTCGCAAATATGCGGCATAACGGTCAACATTTACATCATCAAGTGCCGCTTCGATTTCATCAAGAACACAAAATGGTGCAGGGCTAACTTTCATTATAGCAAAATATAGGGCAATTGCAACCAATGCCTTTTCCCCACCAGACAATGATTCCAAATGTGTGACTATTTTTCCAGGAGGCTGAACGGCAATTTCGATCCCTGAGCTTAAGATGTCATCGGGATTTGTCATAGTAAGATCCGCTCTTCCCCCGCCGAACAATTCCTGAAATGTAAGTGTAAAATTATCGTTGATCTGTTGGAATCTAGTTAAAAATAATTCTTTCATCTGATGTGTCAGATCATGAATCATTTTTATAAGTTCGTCTTTGGATTTTTCAATATCTCCGATTTGATGTTTCATGAATTGATACCGTTTGGAGACTTCTTCGTATTCCTCAATCGCCCCAACGTTAATAGAGCCTAAATTTTTAATTTTTAGTTTTAGTTCGTATAACCTTTTTTGAGCCTGTTTGTTGTCTTCGATTTTTTCACCGATTTCTTCTGCTTCTCTTCTTGTCAATTCATACTCTTCCCATAGTTTGCTAATAATCTCATCATATTCTTTTTGAAGACCCGTTTTTTGCTCTTCCAAACGGGCAAGTTCCAGCCCAATCTTTTCTTTTTCTAAAGATTTGTCGCGTTCAAATTGCCGTAACGCTGCTGAACGCTTTTCGAGTTCTAATCTTTTTTGGCCATACTCTTCAATTTGTTTTTCGGCTTCCTTTGCTTTTTCACGTAATTGATGAGATTCTGTTTTAATTGATTCGATTTCTTTTGTTAGATGTCCGTTTTGTTTTGTAATCTCTTCAATTTGAAGCCGAAATTCTTTTATTTTCCCGGCTTGATCAAGTTTTCTATTTTCCATTGATTTAATTTCTGATTGAATTAGTTCAATATCTTTTTGCTGCGATACAATTGCAAGACGAATCTCTTGCAGGGCCCCTGTTAATTGTTCTCTTTTTTCAGAAAGATCTTCCCGATTTCCTGTGATAGCTGCAATTTGATCTTCTATTTTAAGGAGTTCTTTAGTAATTTTTTTGTGTTGCGTTTCTGCTTGAATCTTTGTGTCAATC
>CAKSKO010000176.1 GCA_934465125.1 uncultured Eubacteriales bacterium | reverse complement strand
ATACATGCTTTTATGCAAGAACGCTCGATGAGCATGTTTCGGAAGGATTTACGATTCTCTGCGATATGATTGCTCGACCTCTTTTTGATCAAAAAGATATTGAGATAGAAAAAAACGTTGTCCTTGAGGAAATCAATATGACGTCGGATATGCCGGACGATAAGGTTGCAGAAAACCAATATGCAGCGATTTGGAATGGTTCTTCCCTTGGGCTTCCGATTCTCGGAACACCTGAAAGCCTTCGGTCTATCTCAAGAGACTCTATGTTCTCTTATATGGAATCGATGTACTCCCCTGATAGACTAGTTTTGGCAATTTCAGGAAGGTTTGATCGCGATACATTCTTAAAAATCGCGACAGATTATTTTGGAACAATCAAGACAAAAAAATTGATAACAGATCCTTCCCCCGCTTCGTATCATCGTTCGAAACAAATTGTTTTTGATGACTGCGAACAAACACATCTTTGTATCTGTTTTCCGGGGTTTGACGCGTTTGATTCAAAACGGCACGCGCTCAATATGCTAAACATTATCGCAGGGGGCAGTTCTTCTTCGAGGTTGTTTCAGCATATTAGAGAGAAGCTGGGACTTGCGTATTCGATTTATTCTTCGTCTGTTTGCTACAATAATGCGGGACTTTTTGAAATTCAAACGGCTGTCAACCCACCAAGCGCTCAAAAAGCATATGAAGAGATCTTCAGCGTGTTAACAGAACTTAAAAACGGCGTAACAACAAAGGAATTCCTAAGGGCACGAGAACAGCTCAAATCAGGTATTTTAATGGGACTTGAAGGTATCGCATCAAGAGCCGGGTTCATGGGAAGAAGCGAGCTTTTGAAAAATTATATTCGATCAGAGGATGAAATCCTTTCGGAAATTAGTGGCGTTTCAATCGAGGACGTCAACCGTGTTGCACGCGAGGTGCTCGATTTTAAAAAACACTCTATTTCGATTGTGGGCGCTGTCAAGGAGAATGAATTTCACTGCAGCAATTTCCCGTGTTAATTGACAAGTAATCCATCTTTGATTACTATTAAACATACTTGTTATCGATTGATGCGTGAAATCTATATTATGCTTTCGGCGTTTTTCTCAATCGACTAAAATAAATTTTACGGAGGAACTACTATGCTATCTAACAGTGAAAAAACAATGGAACAAATTGTCGGGCTGTGCAAAAACAGAGGGTTTGTATACTCCGGCTCTGAGATATACGGTGGCCTATCTAACACCTGGGATTACGGTCCGCTGGGTAGCTTATTTAAAAACAACGTGAAAAATGCATGGATCAAAAAATTTGTGCAGGAAAGCAAATATAATGTATCAATTGATTCAGCCATCCTAATGAACCCAGAAGTTTGGGTTGCCTCCGGACACGTTGGAGGTTTTTCGGATCCGCTGATGGACTGCCGCGACTGCAAAACAAGACACCGCGCCGACAAATTGATCGAGGACGCAAAAGGCGACCCCAACGGGATGAGCTTTGATGAAATGAGTGAGTACATAAAGGAAAACGGGATTGTTTGCCCGGAATGTGGATCCCATAATTTTACTGATATTCGTAAATTCAATCTGATGTTTAAAACGTTTCAGGGTGTTACTGAAGACGCGAAAAATGAAATTTTTCTGCGCCCGGAAACCGCTCAGGGGATATTTGTAAACTTTCCAAATATCCAGAGAACCTCAAGGCGAAAGCTTCCGTTCGGTGTTGCACAGATCGGGAAGTCCTTCCGAAACGAAATTACGCCGGGAAACTTTACGTTCCGGACGCGTGAGTTTGAGCAAATGGAACTGGAATTTTTCTGTAAACCAGGCACAGACCTAGATTGGTTTCATTACTGGAAAGATTTCTGCAAAAACTGGCTGCTAGCGCTTGGATTAAAAGAAGAAAATATCAAGTTGCGCGACCATTCTCAGAAAGAATTGTCGCATTATTCTAATGCAACGACAGATATCGAATTCCTGTTTCCGTTTGGATGGGGAGAATTATGGGGAATCGCTGATCGAACAGATTTTGATTTAACGCAGCACCAAAATCAATCAGGAAAAAGCCTTGAATACTTTGATCCGCAATTAGGGGAACGATATCTTCCTTATGTCATTGAACCTTCACTAGGCGCCGACCGTGTTGCACTGGCATTTTTATGCGACGCTTATGACGAAGAGCAAATCGGTGAAAACGATAGTCGTGTTGTCCTTCACCTTCATCCGGCTCTTGCCCCTTATAAGGCGGCAGTTCTTCCTCTTTCTAAAAAGCTCTCGGCAAAAGCCGAGGAAGTGTATGCTTTGCTCTCAAAACATTTTATGGTTGAGTTCGATGAAACCGGATCCATTGGCAAACGGTACCGCCGCCAGGACGAAATCGGGACGCCTTTCTGCCTAACCTATGATTTTGATAGTGAAACAGACGGATGTGTAACAGTTCGCGATCGCGATACGATGGAACAGGAACGTGTTAAAATTGATCAGCTCGTCTCTTACATTGAGAAAAAAATTGAATTTTAATTTTACCGTATTCCCTTTTGTATCAGAAGGAGCTATTACACAATTGTGTAATAGCTCCTTCTTTATAAAAAAACAGGTGAAAATTGATCCTATGGTTCGCTATTATTGACTCTTGCGCCAAAAGGGCGCCGGTGGGAGGCATTTTTCTCTTCTCTACTCAAAATATTGGGTTGATTTGCCTCCCACGCACGTCCGCTTTAGCGGATGCGCGCACGGCTACGCCGCGCCGGCGCCCCTGACATCGCTCAATCGCTTCTTACTCTGGGAATCATTTCTGTTTTACTTTTCTCGAAACCATCATAAATTTTCTGTCAGCTCCATAATGACTGAAAGGGCAGCCAGCGGCGCTGTTTCAGTTCGCAATATCCGCGGTCCTAATGTAGCAGACTGGCCTCCAGCTCGTTCGATTGCTTCCACCTCCTCTCTCTCAAATCCACCTTCCGGTCCAACAAAAATAGAGACTGTCTTCACTCCTTCTGGTAGAAGCTGACGAATTTGCTTTCCACCCTTTTCATAAAAAACCAACGAACAGTCGTCTTTTTTGATCCGCTCCAGTGCCTGATTCAATGTAAGATATTCCTCTATTTGAGGAATAATCCCTCTCCTTGACTGTTTGGCCGCCTCTTCTGCTATTTTCTGTAATCGTTGCCTTTTTTTGTTTTGCGACTTTTGATCTGGTCTTGCAACGCATCTCGATAATAAAATAGGACAAATCTTTGACGCCCCTAGCTCCACAGACTTTTGCACAATCCAATCCATTTTATCTGATTTCGGCACCCCTTGATATAAAGTAACAAACACGCTCGGCTCGTTATCACATGCACAAGAGGAAATCACTTTTACAAGAACGCCCTGCTCTGAGA
>CAKSKO010000175.1 GCA_934465125.1 uncultured Eubacteriales bacterium | reverse complement strand
TCCCGACATAAGTGTGGTCATACTTGTTATCTCCGGCAGCAAAAGCGGGGATTACTAAAGTAACTAATACTGTAGTAAGGGTAAGAAATAGAGCCAGCGCAGTGTAAATAAATTTTCTTGATTTTTGCATAAAAACCTCTTTTCATCAACGGATTTTTGCGGGATATTGACAATAACTACTATATGCTTATCTGCGAAATTTGTGATCGAATTTCTTAGAATGGACTTAAACTAATCTATACCTCGATAGTTTCATAAAAAGCCGTGTTCTTCAGATGCGCAATTTTGATTTAGAAATAGGATAAACTGCTATGAGAAGTTGAAAAATGCATAAAACTTTTTTGTTTGTTTTGTTGTTACAAGAATTAATTTTTTAAAAAATAAATATAGATTATAAATAATTAATAAAAATATAATATAAATTATAACTATATTACCAAAAGTGTTGACAAAATAAGAATATATTGGTAGAATAGCCAGTGTGATATAAATTGCATAGAAATTATTTTCATTGCATATTATTTTTGGCTCTATTGCTGAACATCTAGGGCGGTGTAATCACGGATGTTTTAGCACAAAGTTATGGATAAAAGTACAATGGCCGAAAGTATGCATAATGATTATAAAATTTTTTTAAAGGATGGGTTTATTTCATGAAAAACAAAATTGGTAGTAAAATTTTAATCCTCATGATGGCCTTGAGTCTGCTGATCGGGAGTTGTATAATGGTATCAGCAGCGCAGGCACAAGATGTGGCTCCACAAAAAGTTTCTCAAAGTCATGTTGTAAAAGGGGGAGAATATACCTCTACCCAACAGGTAGCAGAATATATCCATATTTATGGTGAGCTGCCGAGCAATTTTATTACAAAAAATGAAGCACGAAAACTAGGATGGAACCCTAAAAAAGGAAATTTATGGGAAGTTACGGATCACAAGAGTATAGGGGGAGATATCTTTACCAATCGTCAGAAAGTTTTACCGCATGTGAAGGGACGGATTTGGCATGAATGTGATGTGAATTATCAAGGAGGATACAGACAGACAGATAGACTTGTTTATTCAAATGATGGTTTAATTTATTTTACAAATGACCATTACCGAACCTTTACGCAGCTTTATTAAAATAGAAACGGTGATAAATATGACTATGGTCCAATTGGATGGAAAAAAGATGAATTCAATAGAGCAAGCACATAAATACATTAGCGAAAAGTTGCAATTTCCTGATTATTATGGAGAAAATCTGGATGCTCTGTGGGATATGTTAGGCGAGATTTTTGAACCGACTGTTATTGAACTGATCAATGCTAAGGATCTTAAAAAAAATCTTGGTCAAGATGCGGAGTCACTTATTGATGTATTTTTGGATGCGGAAGAGGAAAATGAGAATATAGAGTTTGAAGTGATGTAAAAAAACCGGTTCCTTTTAAAGGAACCGGTTTTTTTATGAAGGAAACAATACCTTAAATTATAAAATAAAGTTTTAAGTTGGAGATCTTGCGAGAGTTTGAATAGAAAGAGATTTAAAGATCTATTTCATGAATTTTTTAATGAACTTTAGATTGTGTTTTTGATAAGGGTGATATCGAAGGGGGAGATCAAACCAGGATGCTTTTTTCAGGATGCTTTTTTTATGGGAAAAAGTATCAAAGCTTTTTTCACCGTGGTAACTTCCCATTCCGCTTTCTCCTACGCCTCCAAATGGTAGTGAGGAAGACACCAGATGGACAATGGTATCATTGATACATCCTCCGCCGAATGATAGGCTGCGCAGTACCTGGGTTTCAACTGTTTTATCTTTTGTAAAGAGATAAAGAGCAAGAGGTTTTTCGCTGGATGAGAGAGCGTCAATTACTTGATCAATTTCCCTAAAAGTCAAAATCGGTAAGATAGGTCCGAAAATCTCTTCCTGCATAATGGGTGCAGAGCGACAAGTAGGTTCCACTAGTGTTGGTTCAATTTTTAGGGTTTCTCTGTCGCTGCAGCCGCCATAGAGGATTGTTTCAGAAGAGATAAGCGAGCAAATACGGTCGAAATGCTTTGAATTTATAATTTTGGGGTATTCAGGATTTGTAATAGGATTGGGACCTAAGCAATGTTTTATATTTTGCTTGATTAGCTTGATTAGAGAATTTTTGACTTCTTCCTGAACCAATAAGTAATCGGGGGCCACACAGGTTTGTCCTGCTGCGAGTAGTTTTCCAAAAACAATCCGTTTTGCCGCTGTTTCCAGATTCGCTGTTTTTTCTACGATACAAGGGCTTTTTCCGCCGAGTTCAAGTGTAACAGGAGTGTAATGTTTTGCAGCAGATTCCAGTACCAGTTTCCCGACAACAGGACCTCCGGTAAAAAAGATATAGTCAAATTTTTGTTCAAGAAGAGCAGCATTTTCAGTACGACCGCCGGTAATCACCGAAACGAAAGAATCCTCAAAGCATTGTTTTAGTAATAAAGAAATAGCAGAAGAAGTGTGAGGGGAATCATTTGATGGTTTGAGAATGACGCAGTTTCCTGCAGCAATCGCGCCAACCAGAGGAGTCATAGACAGCTGGAATGGATAGTTCCATGGAGAGAGAATTAAAACATTCCCAAATGGTTCCGGATAGATAACACTCTTAGCTGGAAATTGTGTGATTGGAGTCTTTGCCCGACGGGGTTTCATCAGTTTTTTAAGCTGTTTTTTGAAAAACGAAATTTCTTCTAAAACAATCCCGATTTCGGTCATGTATGATTCGAATTCGGATTTATTAAGATCTTTTTTTAATGCGTTTGAAATCAGCGATTCGTTTTCTAAAATCGTATTTTTCAATTTACTGAGCGCGTGCAATCGAAATGACAATTCTTTTGTGGCACCGGAAGCGAAAAAACTGCGCTGTTTGGTTAGAATGCTTTGAATTTTTGATTGATTCATTTTCGATCACCTTTTCTTTTTTGTTTATTATAAAAGAGCGCAACATAAATCACAAGCTGTTATTGGAATAAATTATTGAGTATAAATATCAATCTTTATAAAAATTAAAAGTAAAAATAGGGAAGGAAATGTAAAACATAGTATAAGAAGGAATAAGTAATTGCATTTTTATCTATAAATATCAAAATTTGTATTTACTTTTTCCTAAAATATGATATAATAAGCATCACGAGTGAAAAATTAATATAAAAAACAGAATTACATTACGCGTTTTTATTGTTTTTGTCCAGGTTTGTAGTGAGACAAATGATTTATTGATAAAGAATCGGTAGAGCAAAAATTTTTTGTTGATTACAATGGGATGAAACAAAAATAAAATATTAAAAAGGAATGATGTCAGTTGAAGAAACAACGGTGTAAAAAATTCGTGTCCATTTTTCTTGTAGCTACTATGCTTTGCT
>CAKSKO010000174.1 GCA_934465125.1 uncultured Eubacteriales bacterium | reverse complement strand
GTATTCACCATCCTAATTACAATACAGTCTTGTTATTTCGGCAAACAGTATCGTTTTCCGGAAAGAGAATGAATCAGATGAAAAAGCTCCAGTTCCGTGATTGCCTGGAGGACTGTGGAGGCTGGAACTTTCAATTCCTCTGAGAACTCATCTACTTGTTTTGGTTGATCTGTTAAAGCCTGATAGACCGTTAAGGCTTGCTTTGAAAGTTCTTTGGGCAAGGATTTTGTTTTCTTTTTAGTGTCTCTGCTTTTTTTACCATCATTATATGTAGAGCTAGCAAAATTATTTATCTGATCTAAAAAGTCTAACTGATTTTCCCGCTTTTGGGGATGAGAATTAGTCTTGGCCGACAAAAGTTTACCGGGGAACGAATCCCGATATTCCTCTAAAATATCTTCGGCGCAAGTAACGGGTTTTGCACCGTCTTTAATCAGATAATTGGTCCCGTCTGCTGTGGGAATATTGATATCTCCAGGAACAGCAAATACATCTCGTCCTTGTTCTGCTGCTAAATTCGCAGTGATTAAGGAACCACTTTTTGCGCCTGCTTCAATGACTAGCGTTCCAACCGACAACCCTGCAATAATTCGGTTTCGAATCGGAAAATTTCGCGGAAGTGGCGGACAGTCGGGTGGATATTCTGAAAGAAGTGCACCATTGTTTGCGATCACTTGTCGAAGAGGAATATTTTCGGATAAATAGGGGTAATGAATTCCGCAGCCTAAAATAGAAACGGTTTTTCCCTTTGCATGTAGTGCTCCTCTATGAGATGCGCAATCGATGCCAAGTGCGCCGCCGCTGATTACAAGAATGCCAGCTTGCGTTAATTCGAAGGCAAATGAATACGCTGCCTTGATTCCTCTCTGTGTGGCGCTGCGCGTTCCTACAATTGAGATGCAAGGGAGTTCATCAATTTCTGGCAACGTTCCTTTGCAGTAAAGCACACAAGGTGGGTTTTCGATGTTTTTTAGCCGTCTTGGATACTCTTCCGCCGAGAGGGTGAGAATATGATACCCAAGTGCGTCACATTGAGCCACAATTGCTTCTGCCTGTTCCAAACGATAAGATTCAAATGCTGCTAGTTCACTTCTAGTAAAGCAACCGCATAATTTTCGGTCATGATCAGTCGTATAATAAAATTCTTCTACTGACTCATAAAGCCGCATAATGGTTCTAATCTTATGATTCCCGTATTTTAGTGTTTGTTGTAACCACACCCAGTAGACTCGTTCATCGATCATAGAAGGTTTCCTCCCAAACTTTTGAAGGTCATTTCCCACATAATAATTGTTGCAGCAACAGCAGCATTTAACGATTCAGATCGGCCTAACATTGGGATTGTAATCTTTGCAGAACAGGCGTTTATTGCCGGATTTGTCAGACCATTTCCTTCGTTTCCGATCGCAACCAATGTTCTTTCTGAAAATTGAAATTCTGTGATAGGATGTCCACTCTGATCCGGGACAGAAGCGTAGGAAGAAAATCCATTCTCTGTTAACGTTTGAATCGTATTAGGAAGATTTTTTTCAATGGTAAATGGAATACGGAACACTGCCCCCATGCCTCCTCTTAATACCTTTGGGCTGTATATATCACAGCAATCGTCAGATAAAATAACTCCATCCACTCCGAGTGCTTCGGCAGTTCGAAGCATCGTTCCTAAATTAGATGGGTCTTGTATTGTTTCAAGCGCAATAAGTTTTGCTTTATCTGGAATCGAATGAAAATCCAATGACCTATTTGGAATTTTGCAAATACAAAATATTCCTTGCGGGTGTGTGGTATCTGATAAAAATCTGGAGAGGGTTTCACTAATTTCATGGGCTTCGCAAGCGTTTTTGATTAATCTATCAAGCGAATCTGCCCATTTTTCTTTTACTTTTTCCGTGTAAAACAAATGTATAATTTCAATGTTACTAAAAGTTGCATCGAGGCAAAGGCGTAGACCCTCAATAAAAAAAGCTTGCTGTTTTTTTCTCGCTTTTGAACAACGCAAAAGCTTGACAGCGTTTTTTATTACGCTATTTTCCCTGCTGGTAATTTGATCTGATAACAAGAGGCTTCCCTCCTTTGTTTCATACAAAATTGCAATAAAAAATGAAAAATTCCACATTGCATTGCAATTTTGTATGAATAAAATTTTTGCGCCCGGGTCTGCTCTTCCGGGCGCAATCATCTTATTTTTACTGAACAGAAGTTGCTTGTTTTACAAGGCTTGTAAACGCTTCTGCGTCTGTCGCGGCAATTTCTGCGAGCATTTTACGATTTAAGTTGATATCTGCTTTTTTCAGACCATTCATAAATGTAGAATAGTTTACGCCGTTTAACTTGCAAGCAGCAGAAATACGGGTAATCCAAAGACGACGAAAATCGCGTTTTCTATGTTTACGTCCAATGAATGCATAGTTTCCGGATTTCATAACGGCCTGTTTTGCCATTTTAAAGTGCTTGCTTTTTGCACCATAATATCCTTTTGCCAGTTTTAAAGTCTTTTTTCTTCTTTTGCGTGTTGCTAACGCACCTTTTACACGTGCCATTTCTATTCCCTCCGATTAATGGTTAATTTGTTATCGACAACTTATTTATATGGAATGAGTCTTTTTACCTGTGCGACATTGGTTTTATCCGCAACAGTTGTTTGGCGCAACCCTCTTTTACGTTTCGTTGTTTTTTTGTTGAGTATGTGCGATTTATTCGCATGTGCACGGATTACTTTTCCATTTTTCGAAAGTTTAAAGCGTTTCTTAGCTCCGCTGTGTGTCTTAATTTTAGGCATGATATTGCTCCTCCTCAAGAATATAATTTATTTTTGTTTGGATGCAAGGAACATTAGCATATTGCGTCCTTCTAATTTTGCTGGTTTTTCAACTTGTGCTACTTCAGAAGCGGCTTCCGCAAACTTTTTCATAATATCGTAACCGAGTTCAGGGTGACCCATTTCACGACCTCGAAAACGAATTGATACCTTAACTTTGTTGCCTCCTTTGATAAAGCGGGTTGCGTGGTTAAGTTTCGTATTAAAATCGTGTACATCAATATTTAGTGAAAGGCGGATTTCCTTTACCTCTACCGTATGCTGATTTTTTTTCGCTTCTTTTTCACGCTTTGCCTGCTCAAAGCGGTATTTTCCATAATCCATAATTTTACACACAGGTGGTTTTGCCTGCGGAGCAATTTTTACTAAGTCAAGATTTTTATCTGCTGCTTTCTCAAGAGCTTCGTTCGATGACATAATTCCCAGTTGTGAACCATCTGAATCGATAACACGCAATTCTTTATCTCTGATCTCATCATTGATCTGTAGTTCCTTGTTGCTGATGGTTAAGCACCTCCAAAATATCTAATTAAAATAATAAAGCACAGACAGAATTCTCCGTCCA
>CAKSKO010000173.1 GCA_934465125.1 uncultured Eubacteriales bacterium | reverse complement strand
GTCGAACCCCCGTCCGAAAATCACTTACCAAAGCTTTCTACGAGTGTAGTCATTCCTTTAAAATTCCCTTCGCCCTACGCCTCATGACAAGCTTAAAGTTCAGGTAGCTTCTAAATTCATGATAAAAGCCGAAGCAAACTTTTATTCACGTTCACCGCTCATCGACGCCTTTATCCAAGCCGCGGTACTCTTAGTAAAGACGGCAGCCTAATTAGGCTGCGTACGCAACGTTATTGTTGTCGTTTCATTGAAAGTTTGCGGATTTTAAAGCGTGTCCGCGCCGCTACTCGCTTACTATGGCTCACAATCCCCGTCGAAACCATTGCGCCCCCATATAATGAATTATCGATTTTTTTCTTTCATTGCCCTTTGAATATCTCTTTTGGCTGCACGTTCCGCTAGGTCGCTGCGTTTATCATATAATTTTTTACCTTTACAGAGCCCCACCTGAACTTTTACTCTGGAACCCTTAAAATAAATTGACAACGGAATCAGCGAACAACCGTCTTGCTTAACCAAACCAAACAAACGCATAATCTCTTTCTTATGCATCAATAACCGACGGACACGCATCGGATCCTTGTTAAAAATATTTCCTTTCTCATAAGGACTGATATGCATTCCGTTTAAAAGCATCTCTCCTTCTACAACAGAACACCACGCATCTTTTAGATTTACTCTGCCTTGCCGCAACGATTTTACTTCTGTCCCACAAAGTTCAATTCCAGCCTCAAAACTTTCTAATACAAAGTAATCATGAAAAGCTTTTTTGTTTTGCGCAATTGTTTTATTTTGTCCATTCTTCATTTCTGCAAGCTTTCCCTTCTTTGTTTCAGATTATTTTATCATATTAACATCATGTCGTCAAGCAATAATTCAAGTAAAAATAGCCTGAGTCAGCATTTATTAATCCATCTACTTTTTACAGTCGATCCTAAAATCAATCTTCTTAAAAAGTGTTATTCTTGACAATTCCCGAACAAAAACATATACTTTAACTATCAAAAATGTCAAACCATGGGAGATGATTATGAATATTTTTTTTATTCTTGTTTTGTATTTTGCTTTCTATAGCTTTGTTGGGTGGTTTTGCGAAACTATATATTGTTCTGTTGCGAAAAAAAAGGTGATTAATCGTGGATTTTTAAACGGACCGTTTTGCCCAATCTACGGATTCGGAGCATTAATTTTGATTTTAACACTCAGTGGTTTAAAAAATCAAGTGTTTCTCCTTTTCTTTTCCAGTAGTATCATCACAAGTACATGAGAATATGTTACTTCTTATGTCATGGAAAAAGTGTTTCACGCAAAATGGTGGGATTATTCAAAGAAAAAGTGGAACCTCCATGGAAGAATTTGTTTAAAAAATTCCCTGCTATTTGGAGTGATGTCAGTCTTATTGATAGAGTTTCTTCATCCGATCGTCTCGAATTTTGTATACAGCCTTTCGCATTTTACTGTTTCCTTAACGGCTATCTTACTGCTGATATATTTCTTGATTGATCTCTCTGTAACGGTTTTTACCATACTAAAATTGAACGGAACTTTAAAGCAATTACAGTACTTTGCAAACAGCGGAAAAACGCTTCACGAAATTCTCTCCGCGCATCAAAACTCTATTTCTAAAATGGAAAGGGCCAAAAGGCTTTTCTATAAAAGAATTTTTCACGCGTTTCCCGAAATCAAATCGATTCAGCACAGCCATTGCCTAGAACAATTAAAGATATCAATCAAAAAGGAAAAAATAAAAAAACCCTAACTCATTTTGGCAATTTAAGAGCGGATGGTTCCACCGCCGATGACAATATCTCCGTCGTAAAAAACAACTGCCTGCCCAGGTGTAACAGACCGCTGAGGCTGATCAAATATTACTTTTACCGTTGAATCAGATATAGGGACTACTGTTGCGGGCGCGGGTTTTGCCTGATAGCGCACTTTGGCTGTTACTTTTAGCTCCTGATCGAGTGAATCAAATGGGATAAAGTTGACATAATCCGCAAGCAGGGTATCGGCATATTGACGTCCTTCTTCTGCGAGCGTCACTGTATTGTTCGCGGCATCTATTGAAACAACATACATCGGCCGCCCAAACGAAACGCCCAATCCTTTTCGCTGACCGATCGTGTATCTTGTAATGCCGCGGTGCTGACCAATCACGTTGCCTCTTTCGTCTAAGAAATTCCCTGGGAGAGCAATGTCTCCTGTATAGCGCTCGATAAATCCAGCGTAATCCTTGTTTTCCACAAAACAGATTTCCTGGCTATCTGGCTTTGAAGCAACCGGCAGGTTGTATTCCATCGCGATTTTCCGCGCGTCGTCTTTTTCCATGCCAGCCAGCGGCATTAAGGTGTGAGACAATTGCTCCTGCGTCATACTATAAAGCACATAGCTCTGATCTTTCGAGCATTGTGCTTTTTTTAACAGCCAGCGTTTTCTAGTTTCATCGTATGTGATAACAGAGTAATGCCCGGTTGCGATATAATCGTACCCTAACATCTTCGCTTTTTGGAGTAGCGCGTCGAATTTCACAAATGCATTGCAGGCAATGCAGGGGTTTGGCGTTCTTCCCTGTTTATATTCCTCTACAAAATAATCAATCACCTTTTTTGAGAAGACTTCTGTAAAATTCAAAACCATATGATCAATCCCGATTTTATAGGCGACTCTTCTGGCGTCATCGATATCGTCGAGCGAACAGCATCCGCCGGAAGCGTTCTCCGCCATAAATTCATCCGGGCGAAGTTTCATCGTGACGCCTGTCACCTCATAACCTTGTTTTAACAATAAAATGGCCGCAACGGAACTATCCACGCCGCCGCTCATTCCAAGCAATACTTTTTTCATTCTAACCAACTTTCCTTTCCCCAAAGCTGAACCCTGCGCCTACGGCGCCACCTGCGGTGGGGCAAGGCGCGCTCAAGATCTGGCACGTGAAATAAATTTGCTTGCCCGCGCTAGACTTTGTGCGGACCCGCGGCGGGGCACATCGCGCCTAAACTTTGGCGCAAACAAAACTCTTTCCGCACGCGTCCAACTGCGCTTGCGGCATTTTTTACAAATTTATCCTTTTATCCTATAATAGTTACATTAAATAATAAATGCCGCCGGCAGAGCTGTCTTGCCACTAGCATGCAGCCCCTGCAAAGACCGCCTGCGGCGGGGCACATCGCTCCTAAAGTTTGGCGCAAGCAAAACTCTTTCCGCACGCGCCCAACTGCGCGCGGCTTTTATTTTTTCTTGACAAATTTAGTCTTTTATTTTATAATAATATTAAATAATTAAATACCGTCGGCAGAGCTGTTGTGCGGCAACACACAGTCCCTGCAAAGAGTGAGTCAACCACCCTCTACAACCGGAATCCCGGCGCCAACGGATGAGATGATTATAC
>CAKSKO010000172.1 GCA_934465125.1 uncultured Eubacteriales bacterium | reverse complement strand
GCTATGTATATGTTATTTAGTTCGACAGACTGGAATTTAATTAAATTCTGTATCAAGAACATCTACCTGAAAGAGTAAATAATGTTCCTCTTCTGCTGATGAAAAATGTTTTGAAAGAACAGGACATTCCTCTAACATTTTCTGTTTCATTTTAATATCGTTACATTCAATAGCCTTGCCAGTTATTCTTATCCATTCCCTTGTTGCCTCTTTTTTAGCAACGATCTGTATATTTCCATTATTCCTTAACTGTTTATGTGCATTATTTTTATCATTTGTAGAAATAAATAGTTTTCCATTATACTCCATTACAGCACCAAATGGCCTTCCAGCAGGAAAATCACCATTAATTGTTAATACATAAAAGTAACCACATTCTTTCAAAAATTCATATGTTTTACTCATCACATTACCTCCACAAATTCCGGTTTGTCGTTCTGATTTGAGAGTATTATACCACAACTTTATGACTTTTTCTGCGGTTAGGTTCGTGGTATGCAGATAACTACATAGCCGAAAGGTTTTCACTACGAAAGCCCTTCGGCTATTTTTATGACAGAATGGAGGTGAAACATATGTCATATATTCCCTCCGGGGGTGGTGGCGAAGGCCCGTGAAATGGACTTGCTGTCCTATCTGAAACAGTATGAGCCGCAGGAGCTGGTGCATTTCGGCGGAAACACCGACTGCACCCGTGGGATCGGCGGCTATTCTGCGTTGAACTATCTCATCAAGGTCAAAGAGATGCCCTTTACGCTGGCGGTCGAAACCACCATGGGCAACCTTGCAGCGGCACCTCCTGCCTTTGCCCCGGTTCCGAAAGCTCCCAAAGAAAAGGTGTTGCTCTTGCTGCAGGTCAACCGCTGCGCCACCAACACCCTGTTGATTCTTGCCACGAAGCCAGATGCCCGTAGGCTGGGCAACAAAGACTTCTGGCCGGATTAGTGCATGTATATCAAGCGGCAGGAGTGCAGCCGCCTCATTAAAATTGTGGAATCTAACGGCGAGTACACCCATGAGCAGAACGCCATTTTCGTCCGCTGTGGTCTGTTCACGACGCTGGCGCAGGCGGAGCTTGCCTGTACCGGTGAAGAATGTACCGATGAAACTGCCATCTACAAGGTGCATTGCGTTTCCTATATCCTCGGCAAAGAGTTCAGTATGGATGTGAGCGGTTACGCCTTTGAAACACCCGCCGACTTTCTGCGCACCGATGACCCGCAGACGATTCATGCCGAGCTTACAGACATCCGAGATACCACCTATGATATTTCCTCAAGAATAGCGCGTTCGCTGTAGCAGAGCAAAGCGCCCCGCTAAAGTGAACAGGAGCGATAACAATGGGAAAACACGAAAAACGGGTATTGACCCTTGACCACTATGAACACGACGTTGTCGTCAATGCCCTCAATGAAATGCGGCAACCCGACCATATCTCCGTGAAGTAATACAAGGACTATCATTCCGGCAGCGCCAAAACGCTGAAAAGCATCCAGATCATGCTGGCGGCAAGACTGGAAAATTTCAACCTGTCCTCTCTGGCGGCGCTGACCGCCACAGATGAACTGGATCTGCCAAGCCTCGGAGAAAAGTAAGCGGCGCTCTTTGCCCTGATCCTCGACAATCACACCAGTTTTAACTTTTTGGTCAGTATTCTGTCCACCCAGCTCTTTCAACAGCTATTCTATCTGGCCGAACACAAATACTACGGCAGCTTGCCAATCCCTGTCCACTTCTTAATGGATGAGTTCAGCAATGAAACACAGTTTTACAGATGACAAAAGTTGATATGGAGATCAAAGAAGGATGTAAGAATATAAAATGTATCGTTGGGATTTCAAGGCGGGCAGCCTTATTGCGTACTTGCGAGTAGAAAAAGTCACAAAGTTGTGGTATAATACTTCCAAATCATAACGACAAACTGGAATTCATGGAGGAAACATTCTCATGGGAAGAATAAGAAGATTATTCAAAGAAACGAATCTCACTTGGAAAAGACTGATCGTTTTTGCAACTATCGTCGGCGTATATGCCGGTGTTATGGCATTACTGCCCTTTGCAAAAAATACTTCCTTTGCGGATATATCCATTTCGTTTGAATGGTGGGTGCTGTGTGGCATTTTTATCATTTTAAACAGCAAATCCCCTCTTGACTCCGGACTGAAGTGTTTCGTTTTCTTCCTGATCAGTCAGCCGCTGGTGTATCTTGTTCAGGTGCCGTTTTATGACGGCGGCTGGTCGATTTTCGGTTATTATAAACGGTGGTTTCTCTGGACGCTACTGACTTTTCCTATGGGCTTTGTCGGACATTATCTGAAAAAGGACAAATGGTGGGGGCTGCTGATTCTCACGCCGATACTTCTGCTTGTCGGTTGCCATTACGCAGAGTTTCTGAACAGTATCATTACATATTTCCCCCACCATTTGTTGAGCACAGTTTTCTGTGCTGCAACCGTGCTACTGTACCCTGCTGTTGCGTTTGAAAACAATAAGGTAAAACACATAGGGGTGGCGATTGCTGTGGTGATCCTTGTGGCGGCAACGGTTTTCGCGGTCACACGCAGCCATGAATTTTACACCACGGATATTCTTGCAAGTGGTGAAAGCGAAGAAGAATACTTTGACGATTCCTACACGGTCTCCCTGGCAGATGATTCCTACGGAGAGATAACGATCGTCCGTAATGATCCACTGGATATTTATATGGTCCACGCCGAATTTAAGAAACCGGGCACGACAGAACTGATTCTGACCTCCCCGGAGGGCAAAAAAACCGTGTATGCGCTCACTATTGAGAAAAACACCTTTGATTTGAATCTTTTAGAACCAGTCAAATAATAAGCAGGTGGTCAGCGTATATTAGCTTGCTTTGAAATGTCCAAATAAGCCAATTTCCAATTTATCGAGTTGAATAACTGCCCTAAAGCACCTATTTTCAATTAAAGAAAGTAGGTGCTTTTTTTGTACCTGAAAATCTGCATTTTCGTGAAAACTGGAAAGTAGTATAAATCCCTTACCCCGCTTTTGAAAGTCGATCACAGCAAAGAAAATCTGCATAATCACGCCCTATCCTTCAACTGCCAATAATGGGACAACGTAACCAACGATTTTACATCACCGGTTATTTTTTTGTTCTTTTCGGAAAACACCCTTAAAAAACACTGAGCAAATTCAGAGTAGGTGAGGAGAATTTTTTAAAATCTTTTCGTTCAAATCTGAAAAAAATTCCCAGTTGGTTAGTGGGAGCGTTTCAAACACTCGTGTTCTTTGACAACCAAATGACCGTCCGATCGATGATATGACTTTGCGACGATATCAGGCTATCCGACCGCTATCACGCAGAATGTGGAAGTGCGCCCAGATAGGGCGCTGTGCAAAGCAGTCTAAGGTACTGCCGCACACGGCAGTGTGC
>CAKSKO010000171.1 GCA_934465125.1 uncultured Eubacteriales bacterium | reverse complement strand
GTCTTTGTTTATGCCTATTTTACTTTCCTTCCTTGGTGTCTGAAAGGTGTTTCATCCTTCCTGCCTTGCAGACAATACATAACCGAATACATCTTCGGTGAAAAATTAAAGGAGATAAATAAAGTGAACTGCAAAGTAATTGCAATCGAAAATCAGAAAGGAGGCGCCGGCAAATCGACAACGGCCCTCAACCTCGGAGTTGAGTTTCAAATGCAAGGTTGCCGTCATATATCGAAATCTGACAAGCGTTTGGAAATTGTTCCGTTGGATAAAGGCCGCGTCTACATAATAAAATTGGAAGGCGAGGATAAAGGATAGATTTAACTTCGGACCCACTGGGACCGAAGTTGGAAAGGTCAAATACCGCACTGACTGAGGAATCCGGTGACAGTACAACGCAAATCAATCGATATATCCGCCTTTCCTATCTTGTCTTTGAGCTGCAAGAGTTTGTGGATAAAGGTCAGATGAAAATGCGACCTACTATGGAGCTTTCGTATCTTGGTGAGGAAACTCAGCGAGATATTGTTGACCGCATTGACGAAACCGAAGGGACACACAAGAGCCAAACTACCGATGAAAAGTGGATATCTGTTTAGCACACAGGGCGGTGCTCTCAGCTTCGCAAATGAAGTACCGGGTGTCTTTGAGAATGCCAAAAATGCGGATGGATTTGTGAAGATTACGGGGCTGAATCTGGGAGGGCGGATGAGTGCGAAAGCCTACTGCTGCGATGCGTGCAGAATGATCATTATTCAGTACTGATGGGAAATTTTGAAGAATGAATGCAGTCTTAGATTTTATTTGTGCGGTTTCCCTTTGGGTGGCAATGGGGCTTCTTCTGGCAATTTTTGCGGTCAGAGACTCGGTAAAAAAAGGACGGGTAAGAAGCAGGAGGGCAATTACGGCACTGAAGGTATGTGCCTTGGAATGTGCTTTGGCACAGTACTCGGCACCACATTGGTCAATAACACCGGTCTCGGCACATCTTTGGGTATGTTGATCGGACTTGTGATTGGGTTGTGTATGCTAAAGGCACAGGAGGATAAGACCGAATGAGGCGAAGTTCTCAAAATGAAAAGGGGGTAACAGGTATGGAACTCTATTCTGGAAATACTGTGACCACGGTCACGACACGAATGCTCTTCGCTCTGTTTATGTTTATTGGCAACTCCGTTGTAATCGTTCCGACATTCAGTATTGAGGAAGTAGAACCTTGATTTTGCTCGATATTCGGCCTTGTGATTTGCTGCTTTGCATCGGCGCGAGATGGGCTGGACAAAACGATTTAGCACGCCGTCAACGGCAGTTGTGCGTCGGGGATTTTCCCACTGCTTAGCATTCCTACCATCGTCGTCTGTATCGACGCACTTCTGATAATCATTGCTGCTGTTGCCACACCCATCGCAAAATCGCAGCACGTGCGGCAGATATGGTTTTATACCATGTCCGGCGGCGTGGTGATAAAGATCGTGACCATGGAGATTGCACGGATTCTGCTGTGGTTCAAGCAGACCGGAAGCGAAGATTAAGAAAGACGACGGTTATCATGAAAGATCAAGAAAAAACGATGATTGCTATTAAAGAAATAGCAGTACACGAAATTGGCATTGAAGAAACAAGGCGTATAAGGGTGCAGGCGCGTGGTATTCTTGAAGGTATCTTGCGTAAATACCCAACAGTGCAGTCGAAAGAGCAAAAACATACAGCTTTGATTTTTTCTCATAGTGCTGTTTATAAGGCGCTGCTTCACAGATGTCCTGACAAAGCGATGCAGATCATGGAGGCGGGAGAAGCAGTAAAAACAAAAGAACGCGCGAAGGCATATGAGAAAATGGTGAAACTTCCATTTGGCATAGTATTGTTGCTGAGAGGATTTGCGGCAGGATGCAAAAACGGGCTTTGAGCATATAGTTGTCGCTGCGAGCAAAGTATATAAAATGGATATTATAGCGTGTCCATATGTTAAATATTGCAAAAATGAGGGCTGCCCAAAACTTGCACATATATTCTGCAACAATAATGTTTATACTTACGGAAATCTAAAGAGAATCCGTTTTACAAGGATAGAGACATTGGCAGCCGGCGGAGAAAAATGTGACTTTTGTTTTTGGAAAATGAAAGAGATTGGACCTTATGCCACAAATGAACAAGGGCGGAAAATTTATTTTCGGTGAGTTAGTAATCCGTCAGGATGGGCTTGTGCAGTTTCCGACGCAGGCTGTGGAGAAGTACGGTATTGCCAAGGAAGGAAAGGTGTGCCTGTTTACTGGTAGCAAGAGCACAGGCGGCTTTTGTATGACGCGGTGCAAACTGCTCCTGCTGTCGAAGCTCGGACATGTTCTGACCAAACCACCGGAGCTTTTGAATTATAAAGCACCTTCCGGTGCATTTATTCCCTATAAGGAGCGCGCATATTGCTGGACTGCGATCTCGGAATCCGATGAAATCAAGCTGACGGAAGGAAATGATGGAGTTTCTGTATTTAAAGCCAGAAATGCGGTTCCTTTCCATTCGCAGCAGCGACATAGCCTTTGCTATTGGCGCAAAAGGGCCGCTGCTGGAGAAAGCAGAGCATTTTAACGGAGAGATTTCTTTATTTTGAGGAAAAAAGAGTGGAAAATCATAATAATGGCGGCGGTCAATGATACTTATCGGTAGAAGCAGGGACATGTCACAGGGAGGTTGTGAAAAAGATGAAAGATTTAATCGTATATGTCTACGGGAAGGGCGGATCGGCGCAGGAAGCCACACATTATAGAACGCTTTTCTCGGAAAGTGAAGTGATTGGCTTCTACTATCAATCGCAAACACTGTGGGAGGCAAAGGAGGAATTTCCCGCGTTTTTTACCGAGAAACGAAAACATTGTGTCCGTTTCACATTGATTGCAAACGGGGTCGGCGCATTTTTTGCGCTGTCTTCACTGGATGAATCGCTTGGAGACAAAGCTTTTTTCATTTCCCCAGTTGTGAATATGGAAAAACTGATCTGCGATATGATGCTGTGGTCGAATGTGACCGAGCAGGAGCTTGCGGAAAAATCGAAAATTGCCACTGGATTCAGAGAAACGCTGTCTTGGAACTACCTTTGCTATGTGCGGGAGCATCCGATTTCATGGTGCGTTTCGACCTGTATTCTGTATGGGAAGCATGATCATCTGACCTCCGTAGAGACTATATCAACCTTTGTAAAGCAAATTGACCATCATGCAGGACGGCGAGCACTGGTTTCATACAGAGGAACAGATACGTTTTCTGGATGATTGGATCAGAAGAGCAGAAAACCAAACTCCGGTCGTAAGATATGCGAAACGCTACGATCTGCCGCGCGTCAATGAGGGAGTTTGCAGGCCGCAGACTGTGATCTACAATTTCGTCTTATTTGCATTCAGCAAACGGGAACATGAAATTCATCAGGATGTGCA
>CAKSKO010000170.1 GCA_934465125.1 uncultured Eubacteriales bacterium | reverse complement strand
CTACAAGATTACACAAGCCAACAATTAAACATTTTTGCAATAACGGCAATTCGGCAACCATTAAGATTACAACCCAAGTATAAAACCCATATGCCAAAGCATTGACAAGAGCCGCCATACCTTTTCCGCACTTAATTGTGCAAAGGCTTTTAATTGTCTGAATAATTACGTTTACAATGTTTGCGAAAATGAATACTAATAATAAATTTGTCATTTTAGATTACCTCTTTTCTTATTTTCTATAATTATTATATCATATTTTTTTTAATTTGTCAATACCTTTTTTCAAATTTAATCAAAAATTTCGTGTATTGCCCAAAATGGATAAGTAACAAGCCAAATTATTAAACTTATTATGTGCATTACCAAAATTAAACAGCACATTAAAATCCGAAAAATTAAGTTATATTTAAAGACGAATAAATATTCTTTTTTGCCGATTTTGCTTTGTGGATGTTTGTGTTTAATGTGATAAAGTGTAACAAGTGCAAAAGGCGAATCAAAATCACATTTTTTACATTGTATGGTCAAAGTACCCCAAACGCCAAACAATTTATAAAGTATACGCTGAATCTTTTTTCTCATAATTATTACCTCTCTCAATTTCTATATTTATTATAGCATACTTTTGTTAATTTGTCAATAGTTTTTTTAATTTTTGTTAAAAAAGATTTTCTTCTTCCTCTTCATCTTCAACCCAATAGTAAGCAAAATCATCACAATCGACAAACGGCATTTCCAATGTGCAAAACTGTTTATCATCACAATAAGGACAAGTCCAATCACCAACAGGGCAAATGTGTTTAATAGTTTCCATAATTATTACCTCCTCTTGATTACATACTTATTATAGCACCTATTTCGGGAAATGTCAAGCAGTAATTTTGCACAAATTTTGCGCTGAAATTTTGTTGAAATTGTCTATTGATTTAAAATTCCGCCCGCTATGGCTGTGTGCGGGCGGCTCGCAAAATAGTAAAGAAAAGAGGGCGGATTGCTCCGCCCTTTAATACGTCAATGGTATAAAAATTTTTTGTTCACCGTCATCCATTTGTCGGTTTATTTTTTCAAATAATGTGACAATCTCATTAATTTCATTCCATTCATCATTAAAATAAATAAACTTGCCAAGTGGTGCCTCACCACATCCTTCAATATCAATATTGCTGTATGGTGTTAGTATTCTGTCCTTTTCGCCCCATTTTTTCAAGAAAATTGCGGCAGTAATTGATGAACAATAAATTGCATAGGCTCTTTCAAGATCTGTGTGGTATGTAATTTTTATTTTTTCGCCATCATCATCCCACATCATTAACATTTCGGTGATTTTTTCAAAATCTTTGTTAAATTCGTATTGAGCGCATTCCCCTTCACTTTCAAATCTTTTTCCATCATTTGCCTCGTAATAAATTACTTTTTTCATAGTTTAAAACCTCTTTTCTTTTTGATTACATATTTATTATAACACATTCTGTTCGGTTTGTCAAGAGTCTTTTATTAAATTGCCCAATATTTTTTTATATTATATCTATAAGCATTATTATATTCCTTTATCATTTGGTTGATCCACTCTTGTGCTTTTGTACGGGTAGTATAAACCCCCTTAATTTCATTAGTGTATACATCTATTATTATAAATACATTCATTACTGTTCCCTCACTTTCTGTATTTATTATATCATAGCTTCGGGAAAAAGTCAATAAGTAATTTTGCACAAATTTTTGTTCTATTTTTTAGTAAGGGGGCACAATAGTGAAAATACCGTTCGCTTGGGCAGTGAGCGAACGGTTCGCAAAAGTCAATATGCAATATGCACAAAAATAAGGGGCTATTTACCCCTTACTTTTGTTAATTTTACCCTGAACTGTTCACCATTTACACAAAATGTAAATTCGGAATCAACCTGTATAATATTTGCCGATTCGGCATTTTGTAGTAATAGCTGAAAAGCCTTTGTTTTATTTGGGTTTGCCGTTTTGGCATATCCTCGGCAATTTCCGGCATTGCGTGCTTTTTTCGCCCCTGCGGCAAGTTCCTTCGGCAATTCAAATAATTTTTTACCTTTATCAATTTCAGCATCCGCCTGTAATACCTCGGCAATTTCCTCATTTGTCAAGCCTAAATTTTTTAGTGCTTGCTTTTGTTTGTCTTTTTCATTTGCGGTCATTATCTAACCCCCTTTTGAAAAAGTTGGGGAGGGTTTACCTCCCCTTCGGTCAATTATTCGGCAAACTGAAAAAATGATTTTCTTTTGTCCTCAAATTTGATAACTTTGCCGTCCTCCTTCAACTGTTTCAAAAGTGCTGAAACTCTCTGATTAGTATATTCACCCTTCATAGCCTTCTGGATTTCGGTAGCGGTGAAAAGTCTTTTCGGTTCGTTGGCAAGGATTTCCATAATTTCCTTTTTAAGTCCAACATTTGCAAGAGCATTTCCGCTCAGCTTGCGGTCACTTGCGTTTTTGCGGTCAAGTAATTCAAGCTCATGGTCAATGAATTTTACCAAGTCGGCATTTGCTGATACCTTGTCGATAGCCTTCAATGCGTTGAAATAATCTCTCTTTGTCATTTTTTTTGTCTTTGTCATAAAAAACATCTCCTTAAAAAATTTTTATATTTGTAAGTGTTGGGGGTTTTTGTTCCCCCTTCACCTTACATACTTATTATAGCATACTTTATTGTATTTGTCAAGGGTTTTTTCAAACTTTTTTTAATTTTTTTCAGCAAGTTTGGGAAAACATTTGCCATATTTACAGTCCCACTGATGTATATTTTTGTCATATCTTTTGTGCATTTTTCGGCACGCAACAAAAATTTCTTTTTCGATTTCAGCATCCGCAAGTGCGGTATGTTCCTCTTTATAATCGGCGTTGTTTGTAATATAAGCATATACCGCCTCGGCTGATGTTGCACAAGTTTTTTTACTACCACTCAAAAGGTTATTTTCAATACAGAATTTTCTATAACTTGCTTTATGTGTAATAGTCTGTAAAGCCATTAAATAAAGATCGATAAACTCAAAATCATTCAACAAGTCACGACATATAGTTTTTACAAAATCAAAACCGCTGTTATAAGCCATTACATATTTTACATTGTAAAATTTGCAAAGATTAGAAATAACATTGAATGCATCCTGTTCTGTTGCAACGGCGGTCAATTCGCCACTTTGTAAACGCTCATTGTAAAGGTGGAAATTTTTCTTTGCATAGTCATCCAGTGCTATTTCCTCATAGTGTTCCATAACAAGCATATTGACTTTTGCAAAAGCATTGCCTTCGTTGTCGTGGATAGTCGCACCAAGATTATACATTCCTGTGGGTTTTGCCGCCCCTCCAACTGTTTCAGTGTCAAGTGTGCAATAAATTGTTTTTTTCATTTTTGTTGTCCTCTTTTCTTTTTATTGATTAAGGTGTACCTTCGTTTCCT
>CAKSKO010000169.1 GCA_934465125.1 uncultured Eubacteriales bacterium | reverse complement strand
GCTTTACAGCCTAAGAGTGTATCAATCGATATTAATTCCCCACAGAGATATCTGGAGGAGGTAGCAAGACAGGATCCTGTTAATTCAAAGCATTACGAAAGAACCGAACAGAGGGATGGATTCTACAGTTTATCACAGGGGCCGGAGCGAATGTGTTACCAGGAAATTCTGGAGGCTGCTTATACTGTGTCTCAAAAACCGGATGAAAACGGATATTATCCGATCAAAAGAATTACGATCACAAATAGGCAGTTGAGCGAATCCCAGCTTAGAAAAGTGATCGGTGCGTTTCAGAACGATAACCCGGATATTTTTTGGATGGCAAATTTATTTGGTTTTGCATTTACAGAAAACCATACCTATATTCAGCTTTATTCTGTTTTGTCGGCAAGGGATTGCAGTGCTGCGATGAAACAGATGAATTCAGTATTAAATGACGTTGTGCTGCAAATTCCTGCGGGACTTGATGAATATCAAAGAGAGATGCTGCTTCATAAATGGGTTGTAGATCACTGTACATACGATCATGATGCGGCGAGAACGAAAAACAAGTGGGAATCGTTTACGGCGTTTGGCGCGTTGACGAAGAATACAGCTGTTTGTGAAGGGTACTCAAGAGTAATGCAGTTATTGCTTGGATCGGTTGGGATAGAATGCCGACTGGTAAATGGGGAGAGCCAACAGAATCTTCATATGTGGGACTTAGTAAAGATTCAGGGGGATTGGTATCATCTTGATGTAACCTTTAATGATTCTGACACAATGAGACGTTATGATTATCTGAACGTGACAGATACTGTTATCAAAAAGGATCATAAGATTGACCCCGATTTTAACAGCCTGACTTCCTCTCAAATTGAGGGATCTAGTTCGGCAGGGCCGACGCCGTATAATTTGGGGCTACCGAAGTGCACTGCGACAAAAATGAATTACTTCGAGAGGGAAGCGATAAAACTCAATTCACTAGACCAAAGTTATGATACGGCTGTGGCGCAGCAATTAATAGAACGGGCACAAAGAGAGGAAGAAGATATTTCGCTTATTATATCCGATTCAATGGATTATAAAAGCGTGATTGCGAAATTATTTACGCAGTCTCCTTATAAGTTTTTATATTATATTGAGCAAGCGAATAAAAGTCTTGACAGGAATCATCAAATAAACAGCAAAAATATTGTTTATGCAGAAATTCCAGCACAGAGGGCATTGACAGTAAAACTTACATATCACTAGGAGAAAAAAGATGGCAGATGAAAAAAGAATACAAAAGGCAGTCGAGGAGCTTTTGGAAGCAATTGGAGAGGATGCAAGCAGGGAAGGGCTTAAGGAAACACCAAAACGTGTTGCGAAAATGTATACAGAAATCTTTTCGGGGCTTCATGAAGATCCGATGCGCTATTTAAAGATTTTTTATGAACCGGAGCAGCACAATGAGCTTGTAATTGTTCGGGATATTCCACTTTATTCTGTTTGTGAACATCACTTGCTTCCGTTTATAGGATCAGTGCATATTGCATATCTTCCTAAAAATGGAAAAATTATTGGGCTTTCCAAATTTGCTCGGATTGTAAATTGTTTTGCAAGGCGCCCTCAAGTGCAAGAACGCCTTACCGCTCAGATTGCCGATTTCTTGTTTAAGCAGCTGGAACCATATGGGATAGCTGTTATTATTGAAGCTGAACATCTTTGTATGACTATGCGGGGGACAAGAGCTGCCGGAGCCAAAACACAGACTTCTGCGCTACGCGGCACAATGCAAAGCGATGCAAAGAGTCGTGCGGAGGTTATGGCGCTGTTGACAGGAGGAAGAAAAAGATGAATCGATGTTTTCGGGCAGGTAAGTTTTGTATGCCACTTTCTAAAAAAACATATGTTATGGGGATTTTAAATGTTACTCCTGATTCGTTTTCAGATGGGGGATTGTGGGATAAACCTGAGGAAGCACTGGAACGGGCGCTTCTGATGGAGCGGGAGGGTGCGGATCTTTTGGATATCGGCGCGCAGTCTACAAGACCGGGCTATACTGCGGTGCCTCAAGAGGAGGAACTTAAGAGGTTGCTCCCTGTGCTGGAATGTTTAAAAGATCAGATTAGTATTCCGATTTCAGTTGATACATTTTATCCGACGGTAGCGAAAGAAGCGCTCCAGTATGGGGTAAATATCATCAATGATGTGACAGGATTTCAGGAGGATGACATGATGCGTGTTGCAGCGGAATCCGATTGTGGGTGTATCATCATGCATGACAAGGGAGGGGCAGTGCTAAAACCTTATTTTATAGAAAGGCTACGAATTGCAGAACGGTTTGGAATTCAAAGTGATCGGATCTGTTTTGATCCTGGGATTGGATTTTCGAAAACATACGAGGAAAATTTATTTCTTTTAAAGAACCTTTCAGAATGCTGTGTTCCGGGATGCGCGATGCTTGTTGGGGCGTCAAGAAAACGTGTGATCGGACAACCATGTGGAAACCCGCCGTTTCAAGAAAGAATGCCGGGAACGATTGCGGCGCATACGATTGCTATTTGTGGCGGAGCGGATATTATTAGAGTGCATGATGTTAAAGAATCGGTGCAGGCGGTGAAGGTCACAGACGCAATTCTAAGGTCTTAATGGACGGAGGAGTCAGGTTGGATAAAGTAATTATAAAAGGATTAAAGGTTTTTGCATTTCATGGAGTGAACCAAGAAGAAAAGGATAACGGACAACCTTTTCTATTAGATGTTACATTATATGTACCGCTGAAAAAAGCGGGTCAGACGGATGATCTGGAGGATACTGTCAGCTATGCGAAGGTATCCAAGGCAATTGTCAGAATGATGAACGAAAAAAGCTATAATTTATTAGAGAAAGCAGCTTCTGAGGTGGCAAAAGGAATTTTAATGGAGTTTTGCGAGATTGAGAGCGTTAATGTTTTACTTAAGAAACCGAAGGCGCCTGTCAAAGCTGAGTTTGATTATATGGCTGTAGAGATTTTTAGAACCAGGAGTGATTTTGATGGCAGAAGCAGCAATTGAGTTTGGGTCAAACTTGGGGAATCTTCAGGAAAACATAAAAAGTGCCATCGAATCAGTAAAGAAGCTGCCGGGAACAAAAGTGTTAGCTATTTCTGACCTTTATGAAACAGAGCCGTTTGGGGTACCCGATCAGCAGCAGAATTATATCAATTGTTGCATTAAAATTGAAACAACACTTTTGCCAGAGACGTTGCTGGGGGCTTGTTTGGGGATAGAAGCTGCTATGGGCAGAATCCGGACGTTCCGGAATGCGTCAAGGATCATAGATGTGGATTTATTATTTTATGATAATTTGACTATTAATACAAACGATTTAAGGCTTCCTCACCCGAGAATTTTTGAAAGGGCTTTTGTATTAATCCCACTTTCTGATTTATACAAAGATAAAAAGACGCCGTCGTTTGAATTTGCAAAGCAGTTAGAG
>CAKSKO010000168.1 GCA_934465125.1 uncultured Eubacteriales bacterium | reverse complement strand
GAACCGGGGTTGGACATATTGAAGGGATGGCAGTTTTTATTCCATCTTCTGCTGTTGGAGATATACTTGAAGTAAAAATTTTAAAAGTAAATAAAAACTATGCGTTTGGAAAGATTGAAAAAATTTTAGATCCATCTCCCAATCGAACAGAAATAGACTGCTCTGCATTTTTGCAGTGCGGAGGTTGTGTGTTTCGCCATATCAGTTATGAAGAAGAGAAGGAGGTCAAAGAACAAAGAGTAAAAGATGCGATGAAGCGGATCGGTGGTCTCGAATTTTTAAACGTGGACCCGATTATTGGGGCAGAGAATCCGGATCGTTATCGAAATAAAGCGCAGTACCCGATTGGATCTGACAAAGAGGGAAATCCCACTGCCGGTTTCTTTGCAAGGCACAGCCACCGCATTGTAAATTGCCATGATTGTCTTTTGCAGCCAGAGCTTTTTACAAGGGCAATCTCTGTTTTGCTAAAATGGATGCGGCAATATCAAATTAAGCCGTACGATGAGCAATCAGGGGAAGGGCTTATCAGGAATCTTTATGTGCGTCAGGCAAAGAAAACTGGGGAAATCATGGTGTGTATCGTTGCAACGGAGCATCGTCTTCCAAAAGAAAAGGAGCTTATTAAGCGGATTGAAGCGGAGATTCCTGGCGTTCGGAGTATCGTGTTGAATCAGAACAAAGAAAAGACAAATGTTGTATTGGGGAAAGAATGCCGAGTGATATGGGGAAAAGGTTATATTACGGATGAGTTGTGTGGTCTTAACTTTAGGATTTCACCGAAGTCTTTTTATCAAGTGAACCATGATCAAGCGCAGACACTTTACCGTATCGCGTTGAGCTATGCGGAGCTCAAAGGGAATGAGGTTCTTCTTGATTTGTATTGCGGAACAGGAACAATTGGGCTTACAATGGCGCACAGTGTAAAAAAAGTGATTGGGATCGAGGTGGTGAAGGAAGCAGTCGAAGATGCAAAGAAAAATGCAAGAGAAAACGGAATTGATCATGCGGAATTTATTTGTGCTGATGCAGCAAAGGGAGCCGCAATTTTAAAGAAAAGAGGCATTGTTCCAGATATTGTGCTTCTTGATCCGCCAAGAAAGGGATGTGATGATTCTTTGATTGATACAGTTGTCTCAATGGAACCGAAAAGAATTGTCTATGTATCGTGTGATCCTGCAACATTGGCAAGAGATTTAAAGCTATTTTATCAAAAAGGATATGTTCCACAAAAGCTAACGCCGGTTGATTTATTTCCAAGAACAGCGCATGTAGAATCTGTATGTTTGCTGTCTAGAAGAAAAATATCATGACAAATTTAACTATACCAGCAAGGAGGGATTAAAAATTTATTTCCATAGGCAATAGCTCGCAAAATATTACTTAAATTATAAAGGAGAGAAATGATGAATAGAATTCGATTTGTAGCAATCGTATTAACTTTGTTATTATTTACTTCCATTGCGGGGTGCAGAACCCCGGTAAATAGCGATCAAAAAGCGGAACCAGTGGATTATTCTGACAATGCGAACTGGCTTATGTTACCGAAAGACCCTCAAAAACAGGTTGATGTATTTTATCTATATCCCACGGTGTGGCATAAGGTAAGCGATGAGGAAGCTAATATTTGTGGGATTGATAACCAGACTATGCGAGAAGGGGCACCTCTTGCCTATGATACGCAGGCAACAGCTTTTGAAACAGCCGGGAATGTTTATGCGCCGTATTATCGGCAAGCTGATGCCGAATATTGCCTGACCATCAGCGATGAGGAGCAGACAAAACTTCTTGGCGGTATTCCCAAATCAGATGTTTTTGCTTCTTTGGATTATTATTTTGAGCGTTATAACAATGGAAGACCATTTTTATTGGCTGGGCATTCTCAAGGTTCCAATATGTTGTTATTTGTATTGTCGGAGTATATGAAAGAGCATCCGGAACGATATCAGAGGATGGTTGCAGCGTATGTAATCGGTTATTCTGTAACAGAAGAGTTTTTAAAAAGCAATCCGCATTTAAAATTTGCGGCAGGAGCAGACGATATCGGTGTGATTATTTCATATAATACGGAGGCTCCGTTAATAGAGGGAAACAACCCAGTACTGCTCGATGGTGCATTGTCAATTAACCCAATTTCCTGGACATTAGGAGAAGAAACTGCACCAAAAGAAAACAGTCTGGGTTCTAGGATAAACGGTGAGAAAGTTTCTGCATATGCCGACGCGACTGTCAATAAAGAAAGGGGAGTAGTGGTTTGTTCGACTGCTAATCCAGATGAGTTTGCTTCCGCTTTCCCGCTTTTTGGCAAGGGTGTTTATCATGGGCAGGATTATCCATTTTATTATTATGATATCAGGGCGAATGCAGAGTTAAGAGTAAGCAAATATTTTTCCTTGCTGTAAGAGCATAAGAAAATTGAATTTATTCATGTCATAAGAGGGGCGAAAGAATAAGGAGCTGTATTGCATGGAATCGATTCGATAGTGGGATTGGGAGTCGAAGTAAGTTAAATAGTATCGTCAGTGGGGGTATTCAAGGCCTTTAGAATCAGACGCTTGTTGTAAAATGCTGATAAGGAGTCTTGGTTTCATGCGATGAGGAAATTAAACCATCAACTCGTAAATGCCCAAAGCGATGATGATGAGACCTGATAACGGTTCCGCGTATCGATGAAGGAAGCGAGAGATCCAGCTTGAGCCGATCTTATTTCCAATGAATAAGAATAGCATACTGAGAAAAAAGGTAATCAAAGAAGTGGAGAGGATCGGAATCCCTGTAATACTCGCACCGATTCCGAGTCCAATATTATTAATTGTTAAAGCGAATCCCAATACGGCGGATTCTTTCATTGTAAGTGCAGTGGGTTCTTTTGCTTCTGCGCCGTTATTGGCGGGAGCAGAAGAATCCACATTTTTCATCCAGAAAGATTTGGCGGTATAATACCCGCCCAGAGCGATCAAAATGACGCTGCCGATGGCTTGTGAGACAGAAGGAGGAATGAAAGTGGCAATTTCCATTCCAAGACTGATGGAAAGGATGGTGCCCAAAAAAGTGATCAATCCAATAATCAGATTCGACAGAAAAGAGATTCTTACTTTTTTGATTCCGTAAGAAATCCCTATTACAAAATTGTCCATATTTGCAGAAATACCGAATAAAATCGATGATATCAAATGCATGCAACACACTCCAACCTATATATAATTAGAGGAGTCCCCTTACATGCAATGTATTCAATTTATGCTGATTGGTTCCAAGCAGACTAAAAACACTTAAATAAGATGACTGGTATCATTTAAAAAATCGTGGAATAAATCCATCATGATCTCCGACATTTCATCCTGCTGGGTGATTCCCTCTTTTAAAAACAAGGTGTATAAGAAATCACGGGGTTTTAAAAAATGATTGCGAATAAACGTTCCCAACCCGAAATGATATAAAAAGAGGTTTTGTT
>CAKSKO010000167.1 GCA_934465125.1 uncultured Eubacteriales bacterium | reverse complement strand
GCCCTCTGTATCAATCGTTTGTGAACCAAACAAAAAACGATTGAACGGAGGTACATAACATTGAAAAACAATCTAAAGCGGTTTATATCATAGAAAACGGCGAGTACACGGAACTGACCTATGATGAATTCCGCCGAATGCTGCGGGATTGCAAGAAAGGTTTAATCGACCGCATCATAGTAAGATCCATGTTATGCTTCCCCCGAAACACCGAGGAAATGCTGACGGCACTCCGATCGATTGAAGAAATGGAAGTCAGCGTGTATTTTGAGGAACAAGGGTTTGATACCAAGTCAATGAACAACGAGATGTTCGCTACCTTCCCCGGAATGGTTGCTCAACAGGAAAGCGTGTCCATATCGCAGAATATGCGATGGAGTTATAAAAAGAGAATAGAATCCGGAGAATTTAACTGCTGCGCTCCGGTTTACGGCATCGACCTTATAAACGGCGAGCTCGTAATCAACGAAATGGAAGCGGTTGTTATTCGCCGGATTTTTGATCTCTATCTGAAGAGCATTGCCAACATTCTAAATGAAGAAAGTATATGCAGACGGTATGGTCGTGAAAAATGGCATCACACCACCGTAAACTATGTACGGAACAATGAACGGTATATGGGCGACGCTCTTCTGCAAAAGCAGATCACCGCACAAACTCTGCCGTTTAAAAAGCAGCTCAATCACGGCGAACAGCCTATGTACTATGTAGAGAACAGCAATCCTGCTATCGTAAGCCGTGAACCCTATGAAGCGATGTAGGCGCTTATTAAGTGTCGACAGTCGAGCTGCAAACGAAAAGCGAAAGTTTATCTTCTATCCAAAATGCTCCGATGTCTCGATTGCGGTCACAGTTTCCGCCGTTAGATAGTAAACGGCACAGCATATTGGATATGTGTCGGAAAAAGCGTGGGCAAAACAGATTACGTTTGGCGCAGAGTTAAAGAGAACGAGGTGTACGCCGCTTTCACTCTTATGATGAAGGAACTGAGTGCAAACTGTTAATATCTGCAAGCCGATTTGCCCGAAATACCCTCGATGTAATCAAGATAACAAGAGAACTCCGAGAGGTCAATGTGGATGTGTACTTCGAGGAGCGAGGCATCCGCAGCATCGATCCCGCATCGGAATTTTACATCACTATCTACGGATCGATAGCACAGAGTGAATCCGAGAACATCAGTGCCAATGTCTGCTGGGGCAAAGCATAAAGCGCTAAGCAAGGTAATGTGCAAATACTTCCTCGGCTACACGAAAAACGCTTACGGTGAAATTGAGATCGTCCCTAAAGAAGCTGAGATAGTTAGAGAAATATATGAGCGATACTTGTCCGACGAGAGACTGTATGGAATAAAATGTTATCTCGAAGAAAAAGAGGTGCCGATGCCGGGCGGTTTTGCCGAATGGAGGCAGCGGACCATACGCTCCATACTGAGTAATGAAAAATACAAGGACGACGCCATTATAAATAAAACCTATGTGTCTGATTGCATCAGCAAGCGAGTCAAAGTAAACAATGGCGAGAGGAACAAATACTATATCGAAAACAATTACCCTGCCATTATGGATGCAGGTACCTTCGCAAGAGTCCAAGAGGAAATAGCGCGGCGATCAGGCAAGCCGAAGGTTAAGCAAAAAGGTACGAAAACCGAACTGATCAGATACTCAAGCAAGTACGCACTGAGCGAACGCTTATCTGCAGAGAGTGCAGAACACCTTACCGAAGATGCACATGGACGGCAAAGGGTAAAAGAAAAGTCGTATGGCAAGGCATTAATGGGAAGAAATACTGCCACCACTCACCGAGCATTGAAGAAAGCCTGCTGCAAGACGCCATTATGAAAGCTATCATGCAAACGGCAAAGCAAAATGTTGAGGTGCTGAAAACACTGAAAGTCCATATCGGGAGCTTACGGATGAAACCACCGAGGACAAAATGCTTGACATTCAAATCCGAATTGCGGAAATCGATGCCGAGTTTCAGAAAATGCTCAAAGAGGTATCCGCTGACAATGTAGACGAGGTCGATGAACTGATGAGCGAAAAGCAAAGGCTGACCGTGCAGCTCGATCAGTATGCATCCATGCGCCAAAAAAAGAAAGCGCAAAATCCCGAATCGATGAGATTTACACCATACTTGATGGTCTGCAAAACCACTCGATGGAATATGAAGATAAACTCGTCCGACGGATCATCGAATGTGCAGTGGTGGAATCAAAAGAGAAAATCAAGGTGGTATTCATCGACGGCACGGAAATTGAGATGACACTGTGAAAGACATTGAAAACGGCAAAGGAGTGTAGTAAAATGATTGTAACGGGTGTTCAAGTGCAGACGCCAAAAACGCAAAAGCATTTCAATTGTCCTAGCTTCACATAAGTCCACCGTAATTTTAATAGAATTACGGTGTTTTTTTAGCATTTCTTATCCGGGGCGTTGTTTTTATCTTATACTGAGTTTGACAAATTAGAATTTGCGGAGGTGATGTCTTGGAAATTAAAACATACAGCGGGGGATATAAGGATGAAATTATATCACTTATTCTCGGAATACAAAACGATGAAGCTGGAATCAATTTGTCGCTTCAAGAACAGCCGGATTTACTTGATATAAGCCAAAGTTATCAGCAAAATGGTGGAGAATTTTGGGTTGCTTTAACTGATGGTAAGGTAATTGGTACGATTGGTCTTATGAAAAAGGAACAGAGGTGTGCTGTTCTAAAAAAGTTCTTTGTAAAAAAGAGTTTCGTTCACAGAAAGTGGGTTTGGCTTTATATAATAAACTTTTGACGTTTGCCAAGAGCTTGGATATTCAACATATCATATTAGATACTCCATCTGTTGCTCATGCATCTCATAAATTTTATCAGAAAGCCGGATTTCGTAGGATCAGTATAGATAAATTGCCCGTACCATATTCATATCCTGACAGGGAGAGTATTATTTATATGTTAAATCTATAAATTCCGATTTGACGGGGTGTTTCAGGTTCCTACTCTGATTCGGCAGGAGGGGTGCAACGGAGCAAAATGATGCACCACCCTCTTAATTGATAATTGCACCTCCTTAAATAGTTTCTATCAAGATTGAGATTGTTTGCCATAAATCTACCGTAATTTTGATAGAATTACGGTGGATTTTTTATAGCATTTCTTATCCGGGGCGTTGTTTTTTATGTTATACTGAATTTGATAAATCAGAATTTGTGGAGGTGATTTCAAAATATGGCAGGACCAAATCCGAACAAAATTTATCCCAATGAAAACATTAAACAAATCGTGTATATCAAAAATGTCATTACTCGTCCCAATATTGTTGTTGGCGATTATACCTACTACGATGATGTGAATGGAGCAGAAAAGTTTGAAGAACACATTACACATCATTATGAGTTTTTGGGTGATAAACTAATTATCGGAAAATTTTGCGCGATCGCAAGGGGCATTGAATTTGTTATGAACGGTGCAAATC
>CAKSKO010000166.1 GCA_934465125.1 uncultured Eubacteriales bacterium | reverse complement strand
CGGACTCGAACCGGCACGGTATCGCTACCGGTGGATTTTGAGTCCACTACGTCTGCCAATTCCATCACACCGGCAAAAGAACAATTGTTATTATATAATATCCGCTCTAAAAAATCAAGAGATATTTGGAAATTTATTTTGTGGTAAAAATATTAGTTGTAGTTTCAGCATTTCTTTGCTAAAATGAATTTAAAACAGATGGGAAATTTTTACATTGAGGAGACGTTTGATCAGTTTAGACAGCCTCGCGATGAACAAAGTAAACGAATTGATGTTGCTCTCGGAAATGATTTTTCAAGATCTGGATCCATACAAAGAGCAGAGCGACGGAAAAGTTACCCTTGGCGAACCTTACATCCGCTGCTGAGAATCGATGAAATCGACACGGTAGTGGACGATGATCCGCTCGCGGAATAATCCAAACAAGCGCAGTACGATGTTTCGGCCAGGATGGATTTGCTTAGCCAGCTGCTCAAAAAGTGGAAGCGAAGTGGTACAATCGAACCGGTTGGAATTTAGAAAGAAACAGTATGTAAAAAATGATATTGTGTAATAAGAGAAAAAAGAGTTTTTCATAAGGGGGAATAGCATTGTTTACACCTATTGTAAGCAAAGATAATAAAGAGCCGATCGCTCTTATTTTATTTGGCTCACCAAGAAAAAACGGATATACAAAAAAACTTCTTGATGAATTTCTAATCCATCTAAAAGGGTACCGAATCGTTTTAATCGATGCGTATGAGGAAGCGATTTTGCCATGTGTCGGTTGTGATCGTTGCAAGCAAAAAGACGCTTGTCAATTTGATGATTTTGACTTAATTGACTCCTTGCTCCAATCGGTAGATTTGATCATTGTTGCAACACCTGTTTATAATCTAACGTTTCCGGCTCCCTTAAAAGCAATTTTTGACCGAACACAGCGCTATTTTTCCAAACGGTTTGCAAGAGGAATTAAACCGCCGATCGAGAAAAAGAAAGAGGCAGTTTTGCTTTTAAGCTGCGGATCGAACGACACTTCTGGAGAATGGGTGATTGAGAAACAGCTAAAGATGATTTTTAGCGTTATCAATACCACCTTGTTTGATAAAATCGTCTGGTACAATACAGACAACAATTCATCACTACAGCCACTTCTTCCTAAAATAGAACAAATAGCAAGGGTATTAAGCATTGAGAATTTGTAATCAGACGTCTGTTGCGTCTTGATTTAGAAAATGGTATAATCTATAAATAAGTTTTTAGATATGACAGGGGATTTCGTGGAGGATTATACATGAATGAATTTGAGAATCTATGCAAAGGCTGTATGGCCGAAATTGGTCAGGAAGAAATATGCCCGAAATGCGGATACCGTCAAAATGAGGAGCAGTTGGCGCCTTATCTAGCAAAAGAGACAATGCTTGAAAAACGGTATATGGTGGGGCGAAAAATTGAGCGAGACGGGGAAGGAGTTAGTTATATCGCTTATGATTCGGTTACAAAAACTCCAGTATTGATTCGTGAGTTTTTGCCACTTTCTATTTGTGATAGAGGAGAGGGAAACACAGAGGTTGAACCATTAGAAGGCCAAAAAGAAACGTTTGAAGCGTATAAAGACCATTTTTTACAGTATTTTAGAGCGATTGCACGATTTCGTGAATTTTCAACCATACAATCGATCTATAATATTTTTATAGAAAATAATACAGCTTATGTTGTTTTAGAGTGGGAGCAAACGATCACGCTTGAGGAATTTGTTGAGAAAAGCGGCGGGAGAGTTGATTGGAATGTTGTAAGACCTTTGTTTATGCCTCTGCTTTCCTTGCTTAGTAAGATGCATTCCGTTGGGGTTGGTCATTACGGAATCTGCCCTTCCAATCTTGTAATTACGCGTTCTGGTAAGATGAAATTAAGTGGGTTTACCACGCCGGAACTTCGGAAATCGGGTACATATATCACAGCGGAGCTGTATCCCGGCTGTTCCGCTGTGGAACAGTATATTGGGGGATATGATTTAAACGAGAGTACAGATATTTATGGGTTTACCGCATCTTTGTTTTTTACATTAACAGGAGTCTATCCAAAAGAAGCGCCGCTTCGCAGAGAAGATGAGCGCCTCTTTATTGCAACAGGACTGTTAAAGATGATTCCGAACCATGTGGTATCGGCGCTTGCCAATGGTTTGCAGGTTCTTCCAGAGAGGAGAACGGTCGACTTTGAACGATTGCGCGCGGAGTTGTCTGCGTCGCCAACTGTAGTCAATAAGATTGACAGTAGACAAGAAGAGCGGCTAGAATCAGGCAATCAAAAGAAAAAAGGAATGTCTAATTTTGCGTGGGGCGCGTTGTCGTGCGGGATTGCGCTTGTCATTCTGTTAGCTGTTGGAACTTTATGGTTTTGGGGAAGCAACTTTTATATAGGATCGAATACCTCTTCCTCGTCTGACGTATCTTCCTTTGCGAGCATAGTTTCCAGCGAAGAAGCGGAAAGTAACGTTAAAAACGCGGTAATAGTGCCGGATTTAAAGGGCCAGAAGTTTAAGGAAACACAGCAAACGGCAAGTGAATTCAATGAATATCAGGTGTTAATGCTGTCGGAGGAATTTAACGACAGTATTCCGGAAGGTTGTATTATTTCTCAAACACCGGAGGCTAAAAGCAAAATTGAAAAAGGTTCTGCTATTATTGTAACGGTTAGTAAGGGTCAGAAAGTGAGAGAGTTACCAAATATCAGCGGGCTGCCATTATCGGAAGCGTCAGCAAAAGTAACTGAGGCAGGGTTGCAGCCGACTCAAGGGCAGGAGTATAGCGATACAGTCGCTGAAGGGATTGTGATTGGCTATGAAGGGCATAGCCCTAGGGATAAGCTGGAATATGGTTCGTCAGTAAAAATTATTGTGAGCAGAGGTAAAGGAACAGAAGTTTCTTCATAATGAAAAGCAGTCTTTCGGAATACGAAAGACTGCTGGATATGGTGGTATCATATCGGTAACGAGACTGCTTTGAGGGCGCTTTTGCGTGTCTGTACTCACCCGGTTTGGCAAGTGGGCGGGGGTGTGTGCTTGCCAAACCGCAGGTGCGGTATATTATTTTTATTTTCCAGTCCGGTTTGTTCCCATCCTTACTTCAGAACTCTGAATGAGATTATAAAGTGAAGACGCAAACAATGGGTATTTAGAAGAAATTACTTCAGGGGAGAGGGAGACAGAGTGTTCTTTATTAAGTCCTTGCAATTCTCCGTTCGTATATCCCGATGCAATACAGGAAGCGTTTGTCTCAGCAATTGCCTGTGCTGCGGATGATAGCCCCTGAAACACCTGAACAGGAACAGAGAAAAGTCCCTGTGGATTCTTAGAATCTGCCGAGTAAATCACACGAAACATTTTATAGACAGATACCATTAAGTATGCAGATACCTCGCCTGTTAAGGGTTTATTTGCACATTGTTGTAGTAAATCAAAAATAATATTCATTGAGTTGGTGATTAATTTTTTATTAAGTGTTGT
>CAKSKO010000165.1 GCA_934465125.1 uncultured Eubacteriales bacterium | reverse complement strand
TGCCTGTCCGTGTTGAAAATCAGGGCGTCAAAAATGAACATATCATTCAGCGCTTTTTCAAATTCGGTCCCCAACTTTTTATAATACTCTCTAACTGCCTGCATCCCGCCGGAGCGGACGATTCTTCCCACAGGGGCAAAAGAAACATCTTTGCTGGTGAAAAGTTTGCAGGTAGAGCAAAGCGTATTCTTCCATTTTGAGAGACTGTAAGGAACAACATTCATACCAAGGATCTTTCCGATTTGATAAGCGTAAAATTCTGAATACGGCTCGTTCCCGGTGTTGGATGCCCCCATCGTGCCGCCTTTGTACAGAAGAATTTTGCCGTCAATTCTTCGCCAGCATTTGGGAAGCATACCGTTTGTGGTGAATTCCGGGCTTGATGTCAGTCCCGAAACATTGCTGCTGCCGTAGCCTGTAAACGCAATTTGCCCTAAAACACGGCTGAACCTGTTATCATATAAATTCACGCTGTCAAAGCTGTCTCTGCTGCCCTCCTGTTTAAGCCAGTAGCAGTCGTTCAGGCTAAGTCCCTTTGAAACGCGTATTATATCCAGAGGGCGGTTTATGCTCAGGCCCAAGGAGGAAAGCAGCGTATCGACATAAGCGCGGTTTTTTGGTATAGAGCGGTGCTTGATCCACGATGCGATACCACGTTCGGATACTTCCGCCAAATCGAGCGGAAATAGCTTTTTATATTCCTCATGCGCTTCCATTATTTCGATGTTCATTTCCGCTTGTCTTTCGGCTGAAAACTCAATAAGCGGTGTGTCAAAATGCATCAGCGTATAAATCATTCTATCCTCTCTTTTCGTGCTTCGCCCGCAGCTCGGTCAAAACCTGCTGATAGCTGGTCTGCCCGCTGGCGATCCGATCAAGGTTACTGCGGGTGGATTTGCTGATCGTCATGCCCTCGGCGGCAAAAGTCCCGCGGATGTTGCGGAGATTGCTTTTGTGCTGCGAAGCAGCAGCATATTTCTCGGAAGTCAGTCTTCCCATATTCGTATTCCTCCTACAACTTGAATACTAATCTTGCGTGTCAGGTCGCAAGTTTCCCGCAAGTCTGTTCTAAGTGAGTGCCATCATCCAGAAGCTCTTGGACAGTTTCTGAATATGGCATAGCGTGTCTCATTTTCTTTCATTATACACGGAATGGTTTTCTTTATTTTGGAGGGGTTGCGGCAATCCCATCTTCTCTTAACTTTGCTTGTGCTTTTTGCCAATAACGTTTTCCGGTATCAACAGCTTCGCTCGGATAAAAGTATTCGTGCGGCAATCTGTCATAATTACTCCAAAGACGCAGATTCTCCCGTGGTACAATAAAAGTTGCGACCAAGTATTTTGAAAAACTTCCGAGTTCCACATTCGGAATATTCCGTTTAATTGCAAATCCCTGTTGGACATGAGGTCTAAGCCACTCAGACGGCTTGTTTCGGAGATCAATCACGGTGACATCTGCACTTGGAATTGCAATCACTTGAACATATCCAACACTGTCATCATAATGTGGGTCATCTTTTTCTATGTGATCGTAGGCAAACCAGAGTGCAGACTGGACATTATCAACAACATCGAGGAATCTCGTTTTAAGTCCGTAGTGTTGCGCCAAGGCTTCGCGTTCATCATCTGTTCCACGGGGGTCAAAAACAGGCGTTATGCTTTCGAGCGCGTTTTTGAGCCATAAATCAACTTGATCAAGATCATTTCGATTACGGCAGTTTCTATATAGACTTGCCCTAATCTCCCAATCTCTTCGCTGTCCTCGATAAAAGATTCGAGTACCTGGCGCATTTGTATGATATGCATACCGGATGATGCCTGTTGCAAGAGCAAGTCCGCGATAGTCCGTTACATAATATTTTGGATGGTTTCCGGGGCTGTTTCCTTTTGCCCTTATTCCCCAATGCCGGTCTATCAATTTCTTATCAATGCTATCATAGATTTCTTCGATATCCATGGGCCACCTCACACCAGCGGATTCCGCTTGAAATCCCACGAGGTTTCGTAGGAATCCCAGTCCACTTTTGAATCAGATACGCATTTTGCCCCCAATGATGAATCTATAATGCACGGGCATGGTGCTTTCTGAATTACGCCCGAGCTGTAATTTAACGTTCAGACTTTCGTATTAAGTGCAGCCATAAACTCATCTCTTTCTTCATTGGATGAGAAACCAAATATGCCTCCAGCCGCATTTGAGATCATGGCATTTTCATCAATCGCTCTAAAGGAAACATCTCCACTGCTAATAACAGACCATGTTATACCTTTTTGAAAATAGAGGTGAGTGTTAAATATGCGTCGTGACCAACTCGTAGTATTAGGGTCTTTGGGATTGTGAGTTACCCAGTATTTTATTTCACTGCCATCATTCTCCCAATTCACAACATAAAGGAGGTTTCCATACCACTTTCGATACTCTCCGCCCTTATGGAATAAATACCATTTCTTTTCGTCTTTTTTTCCGCTGGCAATTTTTTCGGCATTGACTTCCCAAAAAAAACGGAGGAAGCGTTCATTATCTGCGGTGGAAAGCCCGCTCCCTGAATCGTTTGTTTTCCCAATAGTTTTCTCCCGGGATAAGAGTTCGATAAATTTTGCTGATAGCCAATACGCCACCGGAGAACCGGGAATTTTGGAGAAGTTGGTGGCCTTGGCAGCTTTATACCGCTCATTTACGGTTGGGAAGGCAAATGGAACGCCATTTTCGTCTGTTTCGTAATAGCAGATATAGTCAAATTGAGAATTATAGTTCATGCAATAACGCTTATTAAAGATAACCGCCGCCGTTCCAAAGTTGATTCCGAGGCTTGTTCCACCCTTGCCCAAATAGGGCATATGAACCATATTTACGATCGTATGCGTGTTTACAATGTTCTGACGCATTTTTTCAAAACTGGACAGGAACATCCAGCTTTCCATCGTAATCATCGACACAAAGCCCTGCACATTTGCAAGCTGGAAACCACGCTCAATGAAGCAGGAGAATAGGTCTGCCTTTGTATCCGAGAAATTGTCTTTAACATACTGTGAAAGCCGAGCGTTCATGCCTGAACTTCCCATATACGGCGGATTTGTCACCACCACATCATACTTCTGCGCCAGCAACTCGGCGCAGTTGACCAGCGGCGGCAGTTCGTCCAGTGCCGACATCTGCATCATGTTGATGTCATTGCGGATCTCGTCAAACCGGGCGTACAGTCCTGCAAAGTCTACGGGCGTGATGTTCAGAATGGAGCCAAACTCTTTAGCGTCCCGCATTTCGGTGATGATGCGCTCGATGTCGGCTTTCAGCTTCGGATCATTCTTGTGGAAGTATTCGATGGTCATTGCCTGAATGCCGTTGCTTTCCCGGATAGAGTAGATATTCGGCTGAATCCCGCGCGTGAGCAAACGACGGTCATACTGCCGTGCCTTCATCATGACCGCAAAATAGGCAAGCTGCGCCGCGCGGTCATCAATGTCGAGACCGTAAAGATTGTTCTTGAGAATGCTCTGCGCCGCCTCGCGC
>CAKSKO010000164.1 GCA_934465125.1 uncultured Eubacteriales bacterium | reverse complement strand
GAATAGAGGATGTGCATGATTTGGTCGGCTCTTGAACTCAGGGTGATACTGCACACCTACAAAGAATTTTTTCTCCGGAATTTCGATCGCTTCGACTAAAAGTCCATTAGGAGAAGTCCCAGAAACACACATTCCATATTCTTCAAATTGTTCCCTGAAATCGTTGTTAAATTCATAGCGGTGACGATGACGCTCTTGAATTTCTCCTGCCTTGTATGCTTTCTCTAAGATCGTGCCGGGTTTAATCTTGCACGGATAGGTTCCTAAGCGCATGGTTCCACCTTTTGGGAGATTTCCCTGTTGGTCGGGCATCAAATCGATAACAGAATAGGTTCCGTCTTTATGAAATTCACTAGAGTTTGCTTCCTTTATATTCATCACATGCTGCGCAAATTCAATAACAGCTGTCTGCATTCCCAAACAAATTCCCAAATAAGGGATATTGTTTTCTCTTGCGTATTGTGTTGCCGCGATTTTTCCGTCTATACCTCGATCACCAAATCCCCCGGGAATTAAAATGCCGTCGCAGTCTGAAAGTAGATCTTCTACCGTGTAAGTAGTGACTAGTTCGGAATCAACCCATTTGATTTCAACTGCCGCGCCGTTTTCAAATCCACCGTGATACAACGCTTCTGCAACAGAAAGATAAGCGTCATGCAACTTTACATATTTTCCGACCAATGCGATTTTTACTTTTTTTGTGCGCGCATCGATTCTTTTGAGCATTTCTGTCCATTCACTTAAATCACAGGGTGGACAGTTTAAAGAAAGCTCTCTGCAAACGATATCGGAGAAATGATTTTTTTCGAGCATCAAAGGAGCCTGATATAAAACAGGCACATTCAAATTTTCGATTACACAATCAGGCTTTACATTGCAAAACAATGAAATTTTTTGACGGATCGAATCGTCAATCGGTTCGTCACATCTTGCAATAATAATGTCCGGATTGATCCCTAAAGAGCGCAATTCCTTTACAGAATGCTGTGTTGGTTTTGATTTGTGTTCGCCTGAACTTTTTAAATAGGGAATGAGGGTGACATGCAGAAACAAGCAGTTTTCGCGTCCAACCTCTAAAGAAACCTGACGAATCGCTTCTAAAAAGGGTTGGCTTTCAATATCGCCGGTTGTACCGCCGATTTCTGTTAAAACAACGTCTGCTTTTGATTTCTCTCCAACAGAATAAATAAAACTCTTGATTTCATTTGTGATATGAGGAATGACCTGGACGGTTTCACCGAGATATTCTCCGTTTCTTTCTTTTGTTAAAACATTCCAGTATACTTTTCCTGTTGTAAGATTTGAATATTTATTGAGGTTTTCATCAATGAAACGCTCATAATGTCCGAGATCCAGATCAGTTTCAGCGCCGTCTTCTGTTACAAAGACCTCGCCGTGTTGATAAGGACTCATCGTTCCCGGATCAACATTAATATAAGGATCGAGTTTTTGTGCCGCAATTTTTAGTCCCCTTGATTTTAACAACCGTCCCAAAGATGCTGCTGTAATTCCCTTTCCCAGGCCAGAGACGACGCCTCCTGTAACAAAAATATACTTTGTCATATTTTAACTACTCCCTCATAAATTTTTTCTGCATTTCCTGTCATATATACGGTATCGTCTGTGTAGCGGATTACAAGGTTTCCGCCCTTTAGTTTCACCGTAATATCTTCATTTTTTTTGCAATAACCATTTAAAACCGCAGCTACCGCAACAGCGCAAGCGCCTGTTCCACAAGCCCAAGTCTCGCCGCTTCCGCGTTCCCATACGCGCATTTGAATTGTGTTTTTATCGAGTACCTTAATAAATTCTGTGTTAACTCGTTCAGGGAACAATGGATCATTCTCAAATAAAGGACCCACTGTCTCGATGTTGAGAGTATCAACATTGTTGCAAAATACGACACAATGAGGATTTCCCATCGATACACAGGTAATATGATAGTCCTTTTGACCAATCTTAACGGGTTCGTTTACTACCCTTTGAAGATCGAGCGCAACTGGGATCGATTTTGGATCGAGCTCTGCTTGCCCCATATCGACACGAAGCCTCTTGACTTCACCGTCAGTTCGATAACCATGGAGCGTTTTAATTCCGCTTAGTGTTTCGATTGTGATATCGTCCTTTTTGACCATATCGTGATCGTATAAATATTTCCCAACACATCGGATTCCATTTCCACACATTTTTCCTTCGCTTCCATCGAGGTTAAACATCCGCATTTTCGCGTCGGCGACTTCCGATGGACAGATTAAAATCACACCATCTCCGCCGATCCCATAATGTCTGTCGGCCAAACGAACGCTAAGTTCTTCCGGACTGACAATTTCCTGGTCGAAGCAATTAAAATAGATATAGTCATTGCCGCAACCTTGCATTTTAGTGAATCTTAAGGTCATTGTTTCACTCCTTAAATGATTGATATCTAGTAACTCAGTACTGTACTGAGAATATCTGCTTGTAAATGAATTCGACAAAGCATCTGCAGTATCGATAGATATTGAACAGCAAATGTTGCATTCAACTGTTTTTCTGCGGATCTCCGCGCTGCCTCTCGACGAAATGCGGTTCTTCGAAGAGGAGAAAATTACATAATTTACTTTTCGGTTTTTAATTAAACCCAGCGTATTGCCGGGAGATTCATGTGTTTTATCGCTGACGATCACATCAATCTCATAATTTTTTAAGGTTTGTATTGTGCCTTTGGTTACATAGATGATAAACCCTAGGTCACTGAATTTTTAGCAACATTTGCGATCTCGTATTTATTACTGTTACGGGCAAAAATAAAAGTTTCATCTTGCTTTTCTATGGAATATTCTGCAGCGAGAAGTCCTTTGTAAAGCGCTTTGTCATCGGTTCTGGCAATTCCTAATACTTCACCGGTCGATTTTATTTCACGACTTAAGTGATTGTCGACATTTATGAGTTTTTCAAATGAGAATACCGGCGCTTTTACAGCAGCATAAGCAGACTTTTTATAAAGATTGATTCCATATCCCATTAGAAGGATTTTCTCCGAGCATCGCATGCGTCACAAGATAGACTATCTGGACGTTGGTTGCTTTACTAATATATGGAATTACGGGGGACAACCGAGGTTGATATTAATGATATACGACTTACCTTCATATTACCTTCATAGATCAAATATTGGATATTGACAAGTCTTTTGTGTTTAAAGAGAGTGCGAGCTTTTTGGAACTGCTGATGATTTTTTGCACCGTTTTGTCGCTTATGTTTCAAGAAGGGTAAACGGCGGTTGAATCACCGAAATGAATGCCGAAGCGCTTGATGTGTTCTATAATTCCTAGAATCAAAATAATTATCTGCGTCACAGATTCATCGACTTCAAGATCTGTCCTCATCAAATATTTATTGATGGAAATTGAGTTTTTTATTTCCTGCAATAAAATAATTTTAAATATTGTCATTGCCAAATGTGATTACCATATTTGGCCCACCTAACACATAAGAAGGACGAAAAAAAAACAGGATATCCGATCTTATTCGCAGTTAACAGTGCTTCTTTAGTTATCATTGTAG
>CAKSKO010000163.1 GCA_934465125.1 uncultured Eubacteriales bacterium | reverse complement strand
ATCTCATATCGCGCCGCGCAGACAGAGCGTTTTTATTATGTTGATTATGTTACCGATGTGGATGAATTTTCTTTTAAGAACGTATGCGTGGATGACGATTTTGGAAAATAACGGTCTGATCAATCATTTTTTGGGATTATTTGGGATTGGCCCTTTTACAATGATCAATACACAAGGAGCCGTAGTGCTGGGAATGGTCTACAATTTTCTACCGTATATGATTCTACCGATTTACTCTGTTATGACAAAAATCGATCATAGAGTTGTTGAGGCAGCGCAAGACCTCGGCGCTAGCCGACAGCAGGTTTTTTGGCGAGTAACGCTTCCTTTGAGCATGCCTGGGGTGATTTCCGGAATCACGATGGTGTTTGTACCGGCGGTCAGTACCTTTATTATTTCTAAAATGCTGGGCGGTGGCGCGAATCTACTTATCGGAGATCTGATCGACATGCAGTTCTTAGGCAGCGCCTATAACCCCAATCTAGGCTCTGCGATTTCTCTTGTTTTGATGGTACTAATTTTAATTTGCATGGGCATTATGAATCAATTTGATGAAGGAGAAGAAACAGGGGGAATTATGCCATGAAGATGATTTCAAGAATATATACCCTACTGATTTTTATATTCCTATACGCGCCGATCACAGTTTTGATTGTTTTTTCTTTTAATGCATCGAAAAGCCGATCTGTTTGGTCTGGATTTACCTTTTATTGGTATGAAAAATTGTTCCACAATGAACAGATTTTAACCGCGCTTTCCAATACACTGATTATTGCGGTTATTTCTGCGATAGCAGCGACGGTTTTAGGAACAGTTGCTGCTATCGGAATTATGAGCACGAACCGGCTGATGAAACGAATGATAATGAATATCACAAATTTACCGATGGTAAACCCCGAAATCGTGACAGGCGTTTCTCTGATGCTTTTATTTGTCTTTTTATACGATCGGTTTGGTATTTTAAAGCCCGGGATGGTAACCTTAATTTTATCGCATGCCACCTTTTGTCTTCCTTATGTGATTTTATCTGTGCTTCCGAAGCTTCGGCAAATGGACTCCCACCTATATGAAGCAGCTCAGGATCTTGGGTGTCCGCCGGTACGATCATTTTTTAAGGTAGTGTTGCCGGAGATTATGCCTGGAATCGTGACAGGAATGATGATGGCGTTTACTCTTTCGATTGATGATTTTGTAATTAGTTATTTTACAAGTGGGACAACCCAAACGCTTCCGATTGCGATTTATTCAATGACGAGAAAGATCGTAAGTCCTGAGATCAATGCCCTTTCAACGATTTTGTTCGCGGTGGTTTTAGTTTTGCTTTTAGCCATTAATCTACGCCAAATTCGTGAAGGAAAAGAAAAAACAGATGCTAAAGGAGACAAGGTAAGATGAAAAAGAAGGTACTTTGTCTTGTATTAGGAATGATAATGATTTATTTACTAATTTCTATGCCTGTTTTGGCAAATGAAAGCCGTACAAAAACCACGATCAATGTATACAATTGGGGAGAATACATTTCAGACGGTACAAATGGTACCATGGATGTCAATGCAGAATTTACCCGTCGTACAGGGATCGAAGTGAACTATACAACGTTTCAGAGTAATGAAGAAATGTTCGCAAAATTGGCAAGCGGCGGGGCAAGCTATGATGTCATCATTCCTTCCGACTATATGATTGGAAAGTTGATTGATAAGCAGATGCTTAAAAAATTAGATTTTTCTAATATTCCCAATTTTTCGATGATTGATGAAAGATTTGTAAACCCGGAATACGACCCGCAAAATGAATATTCTGTACCGTATACTTGGGGGACAGTTGGAATCTTCTACAATAAAACCAGGGTGAGCGAACAGGCTTCAGAAATCAGATGGGATATTTTATGGAACGAAAAATACAAAGATCAGATTTTAATGTTTGATAATTCCAGAGATGCGTTTGGGATTTCATTACTGCGGCTTCATAAATCGGTCAACAGCAAGAATGAAGTTGATTGGTATCAAGCAGCAGAAGAATTAGAAAAGCAAAAACCGCTTGTGCAGGCGTATGTTATGGATCAAATCTTTGATAAGATGAGAAATGGAGAAGCGGCACTAGCGCCATATTACGCTGGAGACGCTGCGATTTTGATGCAGAGCAACGAGGAAATTGGGTTTGTGATTCCTAAAGAAGGGACGACCAAATTTGTTGACGCGATGTGTATTCCAGCAGGATCAGAACATCCTAAGGAAGCGGAAGCTTATATTAATTTTATGTGCGATACCGCAGTAGCGAAAGCAAATATCGAACATATTGGATATTCGACTCCGCAAATGGAAGTGAAAACGCAGCTCGATCCGGATATAGCGAACAGCGAAATTTTCTATCCTAGCGAGGAAATTTTAAATCGGTCACAAGAATTTAATTATCTTCCGGAGAACATCAGTTTGCTGCTAGACAACCTGTGGGTTGAGGTGAAAACGGGTGGAAAAGGGGATACCGCCTTGTTAATAGCGGTGCTGTTAGGGTTTATTTTTCTGTATGTTGGGATTGTTGTTTATAAAAGGAAAAAGAGAAAAAAGAGCTTTAGTTTTTAAAAATCCACTTTAAAAAGTAAGAACGGAAGATTGTGAATTTTTAATCAAATTTTCAAAGATCACTACTATTTGCAGGTAGACTATGATATAATCTAATTTAAATATCAAAAAAGGCGGTGCTGATCTATGGAAACGCGCGTGATCGAGATAGCGGAAAGAATCAAAGGGCTTCGCGAAATGATGGAACTTACACCTTACGAAATGGCGGAAGCGACTTGTGTCAACGAAGAAGAATATTTAAAATGTGAAAATGCAGAAACAGATTTTAACTTCACTTTTTTATACAGATGCGCTGATAAATTCGGGATCGATATTGTAGAACTCTTAACCGGAGAGAATCCTCATTTGTCGTTTTATTCAATTGTCCGAAACGGTGAAGGACTGGATATGAGACGTCGTGCGGGCTTTTTATATGAGCATTTAAATTATCGGTTTAAAAATAAGATTGCAGATACGTTTCTAGTCACAGCACCTTATTTTGAGGAAGAACAGGACCAACCGATTCATTTGTCGACCCATGAAGGGCAGGAATTCGACTATATTTTATCTGGAAGACTTAAAGTTCAAATGGAAGACCATACTGAGATTTTAAATCCTGGCGACGCAATTTACTACGATTCTTCAAGAGGACACGGAATGATTGCGATCGATGAAGAGGAATGCAAATTTTTAGCGATTGTTATGAAAAATCAGGTGGAGACGGAGGAAACACAGCATGCTTAATATCCATCAAAATTTTTGTAAGGAGACGTTTTTTGCAGGGCAGCTTTCCGAGTTTAAGCCGGTTTATCATGATGATTTTAATTTTGCGTATGATGTAGTCGATGCAATTGCAAAAGAAGAGCCGGACAGAAGGGCGATGGTTTGGTGTAATGAAGAAGGAGAGGAGCATACCTTTACTTTTGGGGATATTAGTAAATTCAGCAGCAAAGCTGCCAATTTATTTACAAGACAAGGCATCAAACGCGGCGATACCGTGA
>CAKSKO010000162.1 GCA_934465125.1 uncultured Eubacteriales bacterium | reverse complement strand
ATATTTATAAGTATTTATACATCAACGGTTATAAACGGTTATCAATACTTTCAACGGATACAGACCTAACAAAAGAAAGTGACTATTGTTTTTCCTTGTCAGGTCATCACAGCTTAAAGGAGAGACAGAATGAAATTATTTAAAGAAAGTACATATTGGAGCATCTGGGGCGACTGCTGCAACTTACATAAAGCATTCTACGGAATCAAAGAAGAGGATGCAGCATCATGGGAGAAAGCTGTTGGAGCTGCTACTGAAATCCAGAAGAAGTACAAGCAGACACCAGAGGCGAAATTTGCGGAATCCTTAACATTGTTAGTTGTTTCGGAACTTGAACATAGAACAAAATCACGGAAAGGAGGCGTATCAGATGCCACGAAAAAACAGGAATCCGGGACAGGCACAGCCGACACACAGGCTTGATCGCTTTGAACGATGGGCGGAAAGAATCATTGCTGAGAACGGGAGGAAACCGCTCGTAAATCCAAACTTAACGTCCGAAAAGGCATTTTTACGTGAAAAGGAGGTGTAATTGATGCCAAAAAACAACTATCCGAATGTTGCAGCAAATGATCTTCCAACGGAATTTGTGAGCGATTCCATAGACAGCCTGCAGGCACTGGCTGCAATGGGGAAAATCACAGGTGATGCAAGCCAGGATGCGGAATTCGAGGAACGCATAGCGAAAATTATTGATTTTTGCAAAGAGCGTGGTCTTCGTCCAGGAGTTGAAACCGTTTGCGCAGGGCTTGGAATTACCAGAACGACGCTGTGGGACTGGGAACGGAACTCATACGGCAACATATCGGAACGTAGACAGAATGCAGTTAAACAGCTTAAACAGTTGATTTTTGCTTTTTTGGAACAGTCTGGAATGAGTGGGAAAATCCCTCCTGTTTCGTACATCTGGTTGAGCAAAAACTGGATGAAATACACTGACAATTTGCCAGTTGAAGCAGAAGAAAATAATGTAAAGCCAACGCAGACCGCCCAGCAGATCGCAGCCAGACACGCCGCCGCCCTGGAACTTCCAGAGATGGAAAAACCGGAGCTTTAACGACTGCTGCCGCCTACGGCAAAAATCTAACCGTTAGAAAAATCAAAAAATAGATAAAGAAAAGGAGATAAACAACGCAATGGAAAATAACATCTTTGAAATTATTGGAAAAGACATAAAAGCAGGGGTTGGCAGAGATGGCCAGCAATATGTAATTGAGAACTTAGTGGTTAATTTTGGAGGAAAAGCCGCTAAAATCAGAGCACCTCGAAACATGAGCGTAAACATCGGAGATTCTGCCCGCGTGAAGCTTGGTCTTGTCAGGGGATACGGTTCCGCACAGATTGGAGCTGTTGTTGAGGAAATTATTAAGAAACAGGAGGAAAAGACAAATGATTAAAACACTGCCGTTTATACCATATGGAAGTCACAGAGATTACATAGCAGATTCAACGGATTTAGCGAATTTACCGCATGACTGCGGAGACGGTTCAACTTGCATTATGCGAGACACCGGAGATGAATATATCTATCACAAAAAAGAGGATACCTGGAAGCAGGAGAAACGACCAACGCCGCCATTCGTGTGGCTCGGCGAATATTTAAGCTTGGAGTCAGTTATTCACCCGGCATATGGTGCGCTGGCTTCGATCAGGGACGAGACTGGAAGGAAGTTGTTTTGGTTTAATGGCATTAAATGGGCTGAAATGGTGACAAAGGAGGATTAATTTATTATGTTTGCTGATTTAAAAGAAGAATTCAAGAAAAATGTATTAAAAATGCAGCAGATCAGAGCTGCACATGAAAAAAAGGAAAAGGAAATCCGGGATGTTTACGCGCCCGGGAAGATTCCCCAATTCCTTCATGAAGAAGAGTTGAGTTATACAGCTGCAATGAAGAAAGCCAGACTGGACGCAGTCAATCAGCTGAATAGCGCAGTTTTGGGGCTAGAGAAGCAACAGGGCGGAATGACTGCCACAATTGACACTGAGCTGTTAGCAACCCTAAACGCTATCAGCGGCTCACAAATGGGGTTGACTGCTGCCGAACTTCGCGAATTAGGTGAAAAGGTTCTTGCATCTGGCAGCTCTATTTGTGCCAGAAAACTGTCGGAAATCGCAGAAGAATCTGGTCTATCGTTGACCATGCCAGACCCCGAAAAGGCTAAATCAGTGCTTTATGAGGCGGCAGAAAAGATGATGAGCTTTTATAGGAATTACAATGGAGTAGACAAATATCGTGCGGATATGCGGACTGATGAAAGCCGATACTATTTCATGGCGGACGGTAAATTCCTAAATGATTATGAGAGACAGTATGAGGTTGCTACAACGAGCAACCTTGTAAGGATTAAAGAAGCCGTTGCCAAAGCTCAGGAGACTGGACACGAAGAGACCATCGAAGCCGCTGCGGAACAGTTCCGAAAGATGGTTCGTGCCGATGATCTGCCGGAAAAGAAACCAAGCGAAGCAGCCGCATTTGCAAAAGCTTATTCTGAGAGAATGTGCCCACAGGAAAAAGCCTTGCAACCGCAAGTGGAATTTATGCGACCATCCCCGGGAATTGCGTGTAAACGAGTACCGCACCCGAAGTCGCGCCCTAATTTAACATACAATACTACGGATACAGCAGCCAGCACAGCAGCAAAAGAACGTTCTGAACGCGCTTTTTTGCTTCCGTCTGCTGACGAACTGGGGATTTAGGAGCGTTTCCCGGCACCATTTCGGCACCGGGGAGCAAACAGGAGGGGATGCAGTGACCGATCAAGAAGTTATTGAATGTCTGGCAACTGAATTTTGTTCTAAACATTATCAAGTACCGTGCGGACGTATTGAGAAAGTTTTTCAACTTGCAAAACAAGAGCTGGGCGATTCTATGAACGCATATGTTGCGACTCAAACTCTGCTAGTGAATATGTTCCGGGATGATTCTGAGCCGATCTGGAAAATCTCAAAGCAGACAGAAACAGCCATGAAAAAAATTTTAAGCAAATAAAAAAGAACCCTGGTTATTTTAGCATGCATTAAGTAACCAGGGTTTTCTTGTTATAATATGAATTTGCTATATTTATGTGTATTAATACATGTATTAACATAAATACTAAACACTGTATTAACACATAACCCATTGCCTTGTTAGGACGAGTGCAGATGTGTTACATTTAATAGAAAGTATAAAATAGACGTATATAAAAATAGTATCAAAAGTTGTTGCTTTTTGGCACCAGAAATGATATATTATTAGTATAAATTAAATGAACGTTTAAAATATACTTTTTGGAGGCCAACGAGCAATGAAAACTACAGTTTATGGATATGCCAGAATATCAACGAGAAAACAGAGCATAGAACGACAGATCAGAAATATTAAAGGAATGTATCCTGAGGCAGTTGTTTTGAAGGAAGCATATACCGGAACAACTACAGACCGTCCAGAATGGAATAAACTGTATAAAAAAATAAAGACAGGAGATGCCGTTATATTTGATTCTGTCAGCAGAATGAGCCGAAATGCAGATGAAGGTGTTGAGCTGTACATGGATTTGTTTAATAAAGGGGTAACGCTTGTTTTTCTGAAGGAAAGTTACATTGATACATCTGTA
>CAKSKO010000161.1 GCA_934465125.1 uncultured Eubacteriales bacterium | reverse complement strand
CAGGATGTCAGATCTCGCCGCAGGGATATTGAAAGGCTTTAAGATAGCGCATCAGGCTGGGTTTTCACATTTTACGATTTATTGCAATCGAAAACCGATGCTTTTTCCTCTCTTTAAGATCGAAAATATTTGATTTATTAAAGAAATTGTTGTATGATCAGCGTTATAACGTTATATAGTTGTATTGGTTCTATAAAAAGCAATATTTGGGATGTTTGCATTAGGTTCCCATATTAGATTTTTGATAGATTAATGTAGAGAGGAAGAAGTATATGACCAATTTACTTGATCTTTTAAATGAAAATGCGCAGCTTACCGCAGCACAGATTTCTGTTATGCTGAATCAGCCTGAAGAAAAGATTATCTCACAGATTAGAGAATATGAGGAAAAGGGAATTATTAAAGGATATAAGGCGTTAATTAACTGGGATAAGATTCCAAAAGCAAAAGTATCTGCGCTAATCGAGTTGAAAGTGACGCCGAAGAGGGATACCGGATTTGATGAGATTGCAAAGCGTGTTATGATGTTTGATGAGGTTGAGAGTGTTTACCTTATGGCAGGAGTGTATGATCTCGCAGTTATGGTAAACGGAAGTACGATTCAAGACATTGCAATGTTTGTATCAAGACGGTTATCGACACTTGAATCTGTCCTTTCTACAGCGACCCATTTTCTCTTATCAAGATATAAAGACGGCGGCGTAATCTTGGTTGAGGACGAAGAGAATGAAGACAAAAGGAGTATGGTATTGTGATTGACTACCAGAGACTTCTCAATGATCGGATTAAGAGTGTCAAACCGTCGGGCATTCGGCGCTTTTTCGATATTGCCAATGAAATGGATCATGTGATCTCTTTAAGCATCGGGGAGCCAGATTTTTCAACTCCTTGGCATGTTAGGCAGGCGGGGATTGATTCTTTGGAGAAAGGGAAAACATGGTATACCCCTAATAAAGGATTTCTTGAATTACGAAGAGCGATTACAGATTATTTCTTTAGGAAATTTAATGTACAATATAACGCTGAAACCGAAACAGTGGTAACAGTCGGCGGTTCGGAGGCAATTGATCTGACGATCCGGGTATTGATTAACCCGGGAGAGGAAGTGCTAATTCCGCAGCCAAGCTTTGTATGCTATGAACCAATAACACAGATGGCGGGGGGCAAGCCGGTTCTCTTGGAGACGAAAGAAGAAAACCACTTTCGTTTGACTGGGAAGGCTTTAGAAGAAAATATTACAGAAAAAACGAAGGTTCTAATCCTGCCCTATCCCAATAATCCGACCGGAGCGGTACTGCGCAGAAAGGATCTTGAGGAAATTGCAGCTGTTGTTAGAAGTCATAATATAATTGTTCTCTCGGATGAGATTTACGGCGAGCTTACTTATGGTGATGAAAAGCATATTTCCTTTTCAAGTATCGATGGAATGAGAGAAAAAACTGTAATTATCAGTGGGTTCTCGAAATCGTATGCGATGACTGGATGGCGGTTGGGATATGCCTTAGGGCCTCATCAAATTATGTCACAAATGAAAAAATTGCATCAGTTTGCGATTATGAGTGCACCAACGACTGCGCAGTATGCAGCGATTGAAGCGCTGAAAAATGGCGATAATGATATTGAAAATATGAGAGTACAATATGATATGCGCCGCCGGCTTTTGGTCGATGGATTCCGAAAGATGGGACTTTCCTGTTTCGAACCGGAGGGCGCATTTTATGTTTTTCCGTGTATCCAAAAGACAGGTCTTAGCTCGGAAGAATTTTGCGAGAAGCTACTCTTAGCAGAGCATGTAGCGGTTATTCCTGGGACAGCGTTTGGAGACTGCGGGGAAGGGTTTATAAGGGTATCGTATTCTTATTCTGTTAAACATTTAAAGGAAGCGCTCAAGAGAATTGAAAGATTTTTAAATACGCTGTAGCCCGCCGTATGCTCTGTTGACGACGAGAGCAGCAATTGTTTACGGTTGATTTTATTAGGAGGGAAACGATGAAAGTAACGGTTCGTGCTCCGGCAAAAATAAATTTGGCGCTCGATATTTTAGGAAAACGAGAGGACGGATATCACCTTGTAGAAATGGTGATGCAGGCTGTTGATTTATATGATACAGTAATTGTCTCGGAAGAAAATCATCAAAAAATTGAGCTTGTGAGTGATTATCTGTTTGATGTTGAGAACTCCCGCAATACGGCATATTATGCAGCCGATGTTTTCTTTTTGCATTTGGGCATTCAAAATCCAGGCATTAAAATTAAAATAAAGAAGCACATTCCGGTAGCGGCAGGGTTGGCTGGGGGGAGTACGGACGCCGCAGCGGTGTTGCTTGCGCTTGACCACCTTTTTGGCACGAATTGTTCGAGGACTGAATTAACGGAAATGGGCGAGAAAATTGGCGCAGATGTTCCATTTTGTCTCTTTGGAGGAACAATGATAGCAGAAGGGACAGGGACGATTTTAACACCAACCGAGGATTTACCAGAATGTTATTTTGTATTGGCTAAGCCACCGATATCTGTATCGACGAAAGAAGCGTATGCTAAAGCAGATGAAACTTCTTTTATTGATACAATGGGAATCACTCGGATGGTGGATGCAATTTATTCCGGAGAGCTGAAAAATATCAGCAAAGCTATGTTCAATCGATTCGAAGAGGTAATGAAACTGGAAGAGGTTTCGATGATCAAGGAAAAAATGAAAGAACAAGGGGCTTTGCAGGCTTGCATGAGCGGGAGCGGCCCCACGGTATTTGGTATCTTTTCTGATTGGTTTAAAGCGGAAGGCTGCGCACATAAACTAAAACACTGTTACCATGATGTTTTTGTTTGCCGTCCGGTTTCTCATGGTTGTGTTATGTTATAAAGAATAAATTTTTTTCTGTTTGAATAAAATCATTTTTCCTGTCTATAATCAAAACGTAACAGCAAATGGTGAAAGGACAGGAATAAAAATGAAACTCATAGAGAAATCTATTTTATTAGGATGTGTTTTAACAGTTCTTTTGACAATGACAGGTTTTGCAGGGCGTTGTGAAATGATTGAGAATAAGGTGTTTCGTCTTCATGTTTTAGCGAACTCTGATTCAGAAGAGGATCAAGCTTTGAAGCTAAAGGTGCGTGACAGAATTCTTTCGTATTCAGATGAACTATTTGATCAAGCGCAGACAAAGGAAGATGCAGAAATGCTTTCTCAAAACTCTTTAGAGGAAATCAAACTGGTAGCAGAAGAGGAAATACATAAGCAAGGATACGACTATCCAGTGAGAGTGGAACTAACCAATATGTATTTTAATACGAGACATTATCAGGAAATCACTATGCCGGCAGGGCGTTATGATGCGCTTCGTATTTTGATTGGCAGCGGAGAAGGGAAAAATTGGTGGTGCGTGATGTTTCCTCCGATGTGTCTGAACACCGCCGCGCCCGAAAATCAGCTCATCGAAGCGGGCTTCACCGGCTCGCAGGTGAAAATACTGACCGAATGCGAAAATCCGCGCTATGTTCTGAAATTCCGCATTTTGGAGTGGATCTCGTCGTTCGGGGAGCACTGAGGCATCCCGCAGACCGAAAAAATCATTTGCGACCGTGCAATCGTGTGCGCCGATCTCTTGACAGGGGTCGGCGC
>CAKSKO010000160.1 GCA_934465125.1 uncultured Eubacteriales bacterium | reverse complement strand
AGAAAGAGTGAGAAATTATGAGACTTGATAAATATTTAAAAGTATCGAGGATAATCAAAAGAAGGACAGTAGCAAACAGTGCATGTGATGCAGGCAAAGTGCTTGTAAACGGAAAAGCGGCAAGAGCCTCTTATGATGTAAAAATTGGAGATATTCTAGAAGTGCAGCTTAGTTCTCATCCGATGAAGATGGAGGTTGTCAGTGTGAGTGAATACGCTAAAAAGGAAGAGGCATCAGGTCTTTATCGTATGCTTTCGGATGAAAAGTAATCGTTTAAAAATAAAATGATAAGTATGAGCGCAGCAGGAGTCTCTATAGAAGGGAATTCTGCTGTTTTTTATTTCATCTTTCCTAGCGTGATAGAAGCTTAGCATAATAGGTGGGTTCTCCACATAGTTATTACTATCAAAAGGTTTTGGAGGGATTACAACCATGGAGGAAAAAAAGGCGGTCAAGCTTCCTCATAATTTAATATTGGAAGGACGAAAATCCTTAACAGTTTCTGGAGTTTTGGATGTAGACAGCTTTGACGATCAGACAGTTGTAGCATATACAGAGCTGGGCGAACTGACGATTAGAGGAAAAAATCTGCACATAAGCAAATTAAGTTTAGATACAGGAGAATTGACATTAGACGGTGAAATTGCCTCTATGGCATATACAGACAATCAACCTAGCAACGGAGGCTTGCTTTCTAAGCTGTTTAGATAGGATGTGACAAAGATTGGAGATAACATTGGCAAGTCAGATCCAAATATTTTTGTTTGCCCTTTTGTTTGGTGTTGTTTTAGGGTTATTTTATGATGTGTTTCGTGTATTGCGGCTCGTATTTGAGTGCAGTAAAAAGCAGATTTTTATTCAGGATATTATTTATTTGGTTACGTCCGGATTTCTTACTTTTACATTTATTCTGGCGGTCAATTCCGGTGAGATTCGGTTTTATATGATAGCAGGAGAAATCATAGGCTGGTGCACTTATTATCTAACCGTTGGAGAGCTAGTTGTTAGATTGACGATGACAATTATTTCATTTTGCAAAAAGGTTGCAGCGAAAAGTAGAAAGTGGATTGTGATACCGATTAGTAATTGTATAAAAAAAGCAGCCGGAAAAATTGTCTATTTTTTCAAGAAAAGATGTTGTTTTAGAAAAAAACTTCAGATAAATCAAAAATAAGATTGAAAGGTAAGCATAAAATAGTGTATAATCTTATCAAGAGGATTATACGAAAAAAGCAAAGAGTCCTAGGAAGGGTTGTGCGAGATATGAGGGTTGTAAAAAGTCGCAAAAAGGGCAAAAATATTTTTTTAAAACTAGCAGTGCTAGCTTTTTGTGCTTATGTTATTGTGACCCTTGTAAATCAACAAGTACAGATTAGTCAAAAAAGGGAAGTACTTGATTCCCTGAATCAACAGATCAGTATGCAAAATATAAAGAACGAGCAGATGAAACGCGTTGTAGAATCGAGCGAGGAAGAAAACCAAACGTATATTGAACGAGTTGCGAGAGAAAGCCTTGATTTTGCAAAGCAGGGTGAGCGTGTCTTTATTAATATTGCCGGCAACTAAAGAGCTGGAAATCTAAGGAGGAAATTGTTTCTGTATGCAATTTGAGGTAGGATTAATTCTTGAAGGTAAAGTAACAGGTATTACAAAGTTCGGTGCATTTGTGGAACTTCCAGAAGGGAAGACCGGAATGGTGCATATTTCGGAGATAGCTCCCACTTTTGTCAAAGAAATTCGCGATTATGTAACAGAAAACCAGGTAGTAAAAGTAAAAATTCTTAGCATGGGAGAGGATGGGAAGATCAGTCTTTCGATGAAAAAAGCGATGGAGGAAGAAAGACGTGCAAAAGTTCCTGCTGCACCAGCTAGGAAACCAAGCAGCAATGCCGATTGGCAGGCTGGAAAACGCGGTGGTGAACCTGTTAGCTTTGAAGATATGATATCTAAATTCAAGAAAATGAGTGATGAAAAGATGTCAGATTTAAAAAGAGTAACAGAAGCAAAACGTGGGGGATTTTCGAAACGTTCTGGGCAATCTAGATAATAGGATCCCAATATAAAATAGTCTGGGCCGAAGAAATTCGGTCCTTTTTTAAATTTAGAAAGAGAATTTGGAGGAATCTATGTTAATAGAAAATGCACGTATCCATACGATGGTTTCAAAGACAATTGAGGTTGGTTATATTATGGTACGGGATGGTATCATCTGTGAGGTAGGGGTAGGTCAAGCGGATCCCTTGCGTGCCTTAGAAGAGGAAAAAATTGATTTACAGGGGATGGACGTCTATCCTGGGTTTATCGATGCGCACACTCACTTAGGCATGTTCGAAAATGGACTGACTTTCGAAGGGGATGATGGCAACGAAATGAGTGACCCGGTTACACCACATCTCAGAGCGATTGATGCGATTAATCCGATGGACCGTTGCTTTGAGGATGCGATTTTTGCAGGGATAACGACTGTTTTGACAGGTCCCGGGAGTTCAAATCCGATTGGAGGACAATTTGCCGCAATCAAGACATATGGCAAGCGGATCGATAAAATGGTTTTAAAAGAGCCGGCTTGTATAAAGTTTGCATTAGGAGAAAATCCAAAAAACGTTTATAACGAAAAGAACCAAACACCAATAACGAGAATGGCAACGGCGGCGCTGATCAGAGAGCAACTTCAAAAAGCGCAGAGGTATCTGGATGATAAGCTGCGGGCGAATTTTAAGGAAGGCGATTCTGAGGAACCGGAATATGATGCGAAATGTGAGGCGCTGTTACCTCTTTTAAGGAAAGAGATTCCGGCGCATTTTCACGCACATCGGTCAGATGATATCTTTACCGCGATTCGGATCGCGAAGGAATTTGATCTTGACTATGTAATTATTCATGGGACGGAAGGCCATTTGATAAAGGAAGAGCTCAAAGAAGAGGGAACGAAGGTCCTTTCGGGGCCGTTTTTATGTGACAGGTCAAAGCCGGAGGTTGTAAATTTAACACCACAAACCCCTTCCGTATTGTCAAAAGAAGATATTCCTGTAGCGATTGTTACCGATCATCCTGTTATACCGATTCAGTATCTTCCTGTTTGTGCTGCGTTAGCAGTCAGGGAGGGGATGGACCGATTTGAAGCGCTCAAAGCGATTACAATTAATGCGGCTAAGATTTGTCAGATCGACGATAGGGTCGGAAGCATTGAAAAAGGAAAAGATGCGGATTTTGTCGTTTTTTCGGGAGATCCAATTACATTTACAGCAAAACCGGAAATGGTCTTTTGTAATGGAAAATTAATCAAATAATGGTGAATGATTTGCGTCTTTCCTCTTTTCATTTTTTGTGCATTGTGTTATAATGTATCTATACCAAAGGCAATTAATCTATTGGAACAGTAAGTTTCTTTAGATTTTACCCCTATTATTAGCTGAGGAGGACGATGAAATGAAAATCACCATTACAGGTCGGAAGGTTATGTTAAGAGACAACTTTAAGGAAAGAGTTGAAAAGAAGCTGTCGAAATTTAATCGGATCTTCGATGAAGATGCGGAAGCAAATGTAACAGTTACGTTGGAAAAAGATCGTCAGACTGTTGAGGTTACTATTAAACAACATGGGATGGTTTATCGTGCAGAGAGTACTAC
>CAKSKO010000159.1 GCA_934465125.1 uncultured Eubacteriales bacterium | reverse complement strand
CCTTCAAGTACCAACAGCTCGATTTTCTTGTTTATTCCACCCGCATATCCTGTCAAACTCCCATTTGAGCCAACAACACGGTGGCAAGGAATAATAATGGAAATTGGGTTATGTCCTACTGCACCGCCGACCGCTTGAGCTGACATTCGCTTTTTACCAAGTTTTACTGCTACTTTGCTCGATATTTCACCGTAAGTTGTCGTCTCACCATATGGAATCTCACAGAGAATTTGCCAAACTACCTTGCGAAAATCACTACCAATGGGCGCAATATTAAGTTCAGTAACTGAAGGCTTTTCACCCGCAAAATAGCGGTCAAGCCATTGCTTTGTCTGCAATAAAACAGAATTCCTATCTTGTTTCTTTGTTTTCTCTTTCACACAATCAAAATAGTATTTCTGATTTTCAATCCACAGACCAATTAAATTTTCGTTTCTTGATGCAAGCAAAATCCGACCTATCGGTGAATTATAATGGGATGTATAAATCACTGTTCTTATCTCCTCCATTAAAAACCTCAATCCCATTGATGTTTTTAAATCAACATCATTTTCATCTTTTAATAATACCCCTCTATCTCTAATAAAAATCATTGTTTGCGCCAGCCCGTTGCTAATCAACCTTTATGTTTACAACTCTGTGTCAGAGGTATTTTCCATACCACTGCAATATACCTTTCATGTATTTTCTCAACATCGGAAAGTATTTCGTATTAAAACTTTATCCAATATCTTTTTCAAGGCACTGTGCTGTGGTTCAGAACAATGTTTTTTAACCAATAATCTAAGTATCTCCGCTTCGTGAAACTCATGTTTTTGTTTCCAAAATATTTCAATTTCGGTTTAACGGAATTTTATATCTTAGTAAAATTTCCAACATTTACAACATGCCCTTCTTTTCCTGACAAATTACCTGTATATCTCACAATATCATAATTTTAGAAGAGATATACATAAAACAAGTATATTTGAACTCAGTAAACTTAAAATCACAAAGCAACTTTCCTTATTTGGTTATAGATGTTACAAAGAAACGAAGTCTGCCAAAGACACCAGGATTTTGGTTATGCACTGGCATAAGGATTTTCAGTTCAACCTTGTACTTTCAGGTGACGTCTTTATTCACACATTAGATAAAACAATTATCGTTCACACAGGAGAAAGCATTTTGATCAATAAAAGCGTTGTTCATCTTGTTTTGGGCACGGATAACTGTCATTATATCAGTTTTGTATTTCCTGAATATCTTGTATCGCTTTATCCCCAGACTGTGTCAAAACACGATCTGAAGGCTCCCCGAGTTTTTGGTGTGTGCCACCCCAAGCCCCGGCAGAAAAATACGGTTGATACTTATACCTGTATCAACCGTTCTGTTCCTAGTAGATTAATTGCTCGCTTCATATTGAAGGCGGTGAAGGTAAGCGAAATTTCACCAGTCCCCTTTTCTTTGCCGCGAAAAAGAAGGTAACTGATACCGAGTGCTCGTTTTATTGTACCAAAGGTATGCTCAACTATGCTTTTCCGCTGCTGAATTATTTTGCGATCAGCCCGTATCTTGATCTGTTTCATATACAAATCTGTATCATCATATTCTTTGCTGAACTCTGACACAAAATCTTCCGGACATCAGTTTCATCGATTTGCTGCTTTAGTTCCTCATACGCTTCTTTGCGTTCGCTGAGATTTTGCAGAATCGGAAGAACATCTTCTTCACTGAGTCCGAATTCATTCGTATCATCTTTATCGGATTCATTTAGAAGTGCTAAATATGATTCAATCTTGCGGTCTATGTTTTTAATGCAGTCTTCTAACTTGCCGGAGTAAAGTTGCGGTCCTTTGTATTCCATGCGTTGAATTTACTCCCGTCAACAGCGATTAGCTCTTTTCCGTAGAGTCCCAAGCTTATGCAGGTTTTAACAAAGTGTCTGAATACATTTTCCAGTGCGTTTGGATTGTTTTGACGAAACTGTGCAATCGTTTTATGGTCGGGAGAACGCTTGCCGAGCAACCACATGACTTCCAGATTACGCTTGGTTTCGTTTTCAAGATTGCGGGAAGAGCGAACGCGATTCATATATCCATAAAGGTACAATTTCAGCAAATTTTTCGGATTATACATCGGTCTTCCGGTGCTGTTTGGTCCATATTTTTCAAAACCAAGTGATTCCATATTAAGGGCTTCGACATACGCGTCAATGACACGGACAGGATTATTCGCGGAAATGTAATCATCCACCGTATCGGAGAGAAAGGTTTCTGGATTTCTGCCTGCTCCGCAAATGAATTCCATCTTTATGTACCGCCTTATCTTGTTTTATGTTTATATTATACCACTTTCCCTACTAAAACAAAAGACTTTTAGCACAACCTCTCCCTTTCCCCTCAAAGTGCGAGCACTGAAAACCCGCTTAAAACAAATGGATTTTAGGCTCTATTTTTCAATTCTGTGCGTTTCTTTCTTGTACACTCCACCTGTTGTTTTTTATAGGCAATCTCAGCGCGCGTACTGCAATCCTTCTTTCTGTTATCTCGTTTAACGATAGGCTTACCAATGGAAATTGTGAAAAAAATTAAAAAAATTGTTCCGTCTTAAAAATTGTCCCGAAAATGCAAAAAAGTCACCTGCTTCTCCGTAGAAAAACAAGTGGACTTAACTGCTTTATACTCAGATGTATCCAACAGCATTGCATTTCTTGCGTGCCTTTGTAATTTTGATAAGAACATCATCTACTGCGTCTATATATCTGTCTTGTGCTGTTAAATTGTTCTTCAGTTCGATGAGCGATTGTATCACTCGGCTTCGCCCTTTTTCATTTAAGTATATATGGTAGATTTTCTCTTTCATCGGCTATTTCTCCATCTTTCAAATGTATTTTTGATTATCCTTACATCTTCCCCTGTATCGGAAGAAATAAATATATGTACGCTCTGAAAAGTTCTTTTTATGCTGTCGGCATAATCAAGTTCTGTGCTTTTCATCGACAACTTAGTCAATCTTATCCCTCTCTGCTTACATATATACGCTTTCATTATCTCTATATTTTCGTCATCACTCTCCGACTCGATAAACAACTTTTCTGAAGGTATATATGTTTCAATCGGTACTCCAAGTAATCGGTCTCGGAACCAAGTTCCGCCTTCAAGCCTTTCCTATTAGAATAATAACTGACTGCCAAAACAGGAAACACAGATAAATACTCTTACTCACAAAGCCGACAGCTTTTATTCAATACCGTTCTCTCATTTATCTTCATACTCCACGAATGACCGTACCTGCATTTCCACCACACTCTCTTTGCTGAGTTTCTTGACACTTCTGTCGGTTTCAATCTATTTCGTTCATAATCCCACTCGCTAAGAAGTTGACTATCTGTTTTCGCCAAATCGTTAATACCTGCAAGCACTCTCACACCGGAGCATATCGGGCATTTTTCTCCACCCGAACGATCCTTAACACTTGTCTGCCCTTCGTGACCGCAAGCACCTTTCCACCATACTTTTTTATTTGAACCAAAGGTAATATCATCGGGCGTAAGCGGTAAGTTCTTCTCTGACCATTCTGAAACAATCTCTTGGTGTACTTCTGCTAAACTGTTATTCATAGCCAAACCTCAACCTCCTTGTGCTTAGAGTATATGAAGTTTTGGCTT
>CAKSKO010000158.1 GCA_934465125.1 uncultured Eubacteriales bacterium | reverse complement strand
CCTTAGAGCTTACATCATTTTTCGCATTTTCATCATTCAAGGGTTTCATCGTCGGGAATATGATGACGTCGCGAATTGACGCACTGTCTGTCAGCAACATCACCAACCGATCGATTCCCATTCCCATTCCTCCTGTCGGAGCCATCCCGTATTCAAGCGATGTGATGAAATCTTCGTCGATCATGTTCGCTTCATCGTCTCCTGCTTCGCGCAATTCCATCTGCCGTTGGAAGCGTTCTCTTTGATCGATCGGATCGTTGAGCTCGGAATAGGCGTTTGCCAGTTCTCTTCTCGTTACAAATAACTCAAATCGCTCTACAAGCTCTGGAACATCCTTCTTGCGCTTCGTTAGCGGCGATACCTCAACCGGATAATCGTAGATAAACGTTGGCTGCACGAGATGCTCCTCTACCTTCTCTTCGAATACAAGGTTTAAAATATCTCCCCAAGAATCCGTTTTCTTTGCCTGAATCGAAAGAGAAGCCGCTGCCTCCTGGGCTTTCGCTGTATCTCCAATAAAGGATCCAAAGTCAACACCCGTATGCTCCTTTACTGCATCGATCATCGTGACCCTTTTAAACGGAACGCCAAGATCGATTTCTTCTCCCTGATAAGTAATTTTATCACTTTTACAAACAGCCTTTGCCGCCGCAACAATCAGATTTTCTGTTAATTCCATCATACCATTATAATCTGTATACGCCTGGTAAAGTTCAATCGTTGTAAACTCAGGGTTGTGCTTTATAGACATCCCCTCGTTTCGGAATAATCTACCGATTTCATACACCCGCTCCATTCCGCCGACGATCAGCCGTTTTAAGTAAAGTTCCGGTGCGATTCTCAAATATAAATCAAGATTTAAGGTGTTATGATGTGTAATAAACGGGCGGGCCGCCGCGCCACCTGGAATAGTGTTTAAAACGGGTGTTTCTACTTCGATGAACCCCATGTTGTCAAGATAATTTCGGATCGTTTTGATGATAACACTTCTTTTCATAAACGTATCCTTGACCTCAGGATTCACCATCAGATCAAGATATCTCTGCCGATACCTTAAATCAGTATCCTTGATGCCGTGAAATTTTTCAGGAAGTGGCAACAAGGATTTTGAAAGAAGCGTCATCTGTTTAGCATGAACAGAGATTTCCCCGCGGCGAGTTTTGAATACAAACCCTTTTACGGAGATAATATCGCCAATATCCCATTTCGATAAGCTCTGGTACACTTCTTCTCCTACATCATTAATTTTGACATAAACTTGGATTCTTCCCGTTCTATCGTAAAGATCTAAAAAAGATGCTTTCCCCATATCTCTCCAGTTCATAATGCGCCCTGCAATGCAAACATCCTTATTTTCAAGCTCTTCGAACCGCTCCTTAATCTCTGAAGAAAGGATATCTCTATCGCAAATAGTAATTTCAAACGGGTCTTTTCCTTCTCTCTTGAGCGCCGCTAACTTATCTCTCCTGATTTGGAGCAGTTCGCTAAGATCCTGCCCCTGCTGGTTTTCACTTTGATTTGTTGTCTTTTCCTGACTCATATTTCATTCTCCTGTCGACTCAAATTTCCCTCTATAAAAACAGGGTAGAGTGCCTCTTTCATCACCCCACCCTGTCTCATACTACTTCGCTATTTCAAGCACCTCATACTGCATGATACCAGCTGGCGTCTCAATATCGACTACTTCGCCAACCTTGTGCCCCAACAAACCGGCACCCACCGGTGATTCATCCGAAATCATTCCCTCTTCGGGATTCGCTTCATTTGAACCAACAATACGGTAAGTGCAAATCTCATCAAATTCTATATCTCGCACCTTGATCTTCGATCCAACATGAATATTCTCCGTTGAAAGTTCTCTTTGGTCAATTACTTTGACATTCTTGAGCATCGCTTCAATCTGAGCAATCCTCGATTCAATGATCGCCTGATCATTTTTGGCTTCATCATACTCGCTGTTCTCGGATAAATCTCCGAACGAAAGCGCGACTTTAATTTTTTCAGCAATCTCTTTTCGCTTAACTGTTTTGAGTTCATCTAACTCATTTTCGAGTTTTTTTAATCCCTCGTCAGTCAATAAAACTTGTTTTTGCATCATTCTTTCCACCTTTTCAGCGAATATCATTCCAGACAGTAATAGTATTATAGTAAACCAGATCTACTCTGTCAAGCTTACTCTGCTGCTTTTTCGTCCAAACTTTTATATACTAGAATGCTCCGACTTTATTATAAGTAGCATTTGGCTGCTTTAAACTAAAAAGTCCGCACGACTGATTTTTTAATACGTTTAGAAATTTCCTCTAAAGAAACACAACTTTCGTCCGAGGCAAAATATTCTGGCACAAGGGAACCTAGCTCATGAATTTTTTCCAGCTCATATAACGCCGACATAAAATATTCCGGCTCTAGTTCCTTTGGCAATAGCTCTTCATATTTCTTTGGTAAAGACGCTTTATACCGATAATAAAGTTCCCCACGGGTATCTACCGCCGGTCTTTCGCCTGTAAATACAATTGTTGACGGTGAAATTTGCAGTCTTTTTCTGATTTTATCCGGCGCAACCAATACATGACAGGTAGACAACCAATCCATCTGATCCCCAATCAGAATCGATGCCCCATATTCCTCCATTAACCGGTCGGATTCTCGATGATAAAAATCTGTATGATTTGTGATAACACGTAAGCTCCCGCAATATCTTAACAAATATTCTGCCATATCTGAATGAATTGCTTTTGGATCGTATAGAGAAACGTTAAGCGAAGACGGAATACAATTTGCTTCTTTAAGCGCTACTAGCACCCCATTTTCGCAAAGTCTCTTGGTAAAAAGCGACGATGTATAACGGTGAAACCCGCAATCGATCGGAAGTGAGAGGTCTTGCCGACATAATACCTCCCTTGTCCCTCTCCCGAGCATTTTCTTTATTTTTTTCACTGGAATCTGTTTGCAGCTGTTCTCTTGCGTCACCGTAATTTGCAACAGCAGCACCCCTGCTTTTGACAACACCTTAGCCTTTGGCGAGTTGGGCTTGATTCGATTCCATAGTCTTTTTAATACTCTTTTTGATCGATTTTGCGTAATGGTCAAAACTGTAAGCATTTTTTCACCCCTTTGTATTTACTTATATGAGGGTTGTTTAAAAAAGATGTGCGATATAAAATCTTTCCATCCATATCGCACATCTTTTATGACTAATGTTAGTCAACCATATTCTTAAATTTTAACTCGATCGCAGCAAACGCATAGCGGTTCCCCCATTTTTCCACTTTACACGATAAGCTTCCTTCTAGTCTTAAGTTTTTGGGGCTTGTTCAACCGCTTGTGACTCCACCATAGCGGAATTTAACGCTGTAATTGCCGCCTGCAGCTGATTGTCTTCCTGATCTGAAAGAATAAGCCTATCTAGCTTCAATCGCAGTTCTCCCGACATTACTAATTCCGTATTGGGCTGGATACCAATACCGGTAAAAATCCCACTCTTAGGGGTAAGATAATCCGCCACTGCAATCATCACCGCAGACCCGTCTGACAGCGGATAAACTTGTTCCTTTATACCGTTTCCTGCGGTGGTTTCACCGATCACTGTCCCCTTTTGATAATCCTTTATCGCAGAAGCAACCAATTCAGCCGCACCAGATGTATTCTGGTTAGTTAGCAC
>CAKSKO010000157.1 GCA_934465125.1 uncultured Eubacteriales bacterium | reverse complement strand
GCGTTTATCCAGCATAGACTACCGCATGAACCGCCGTCCCGGAAAGCTGCCTCATATTTCTGACAATGCAATTGACTGGGAACGATATATTGAGAACCGCAAATCCTCGGTGCGCTGTAAGGTGGAGCATGCATTTCGAATTATTAAGTGCCAGTTTGGCTATAAAAAGACGGCGTATCGCGGGCTGAAGAAAAACGAGAATCGCCTGTACGCAATGTTCGCCTGTGCCAATCTATACGCCCTTGCGATCGCCGGACGAAAACTCTCTGCAACCTGATATAGGGGCAGTTTGCCCTTTTTCGAAAAAAAGAGCAAAAAAGGAAAGCTATAGTGGCTATTTTGCGCCAAAATCGCCTTAACTAAGCCAAAAAGCGGCGAATCCCTCGATTGGGGACAGAATTAACCCGATTTAATCAGAGGTTCCCTAAATACAAATTTATTCTCTCCTTACGCGCTTTTCGTTTTTGCTTCATGCTTTCACGCTGTTTCCAGTAAGCGTGGTCCGGAGCCTTGACTAAATGCTGGCACTGCTTTTGCAGACATTCCTTTTTCTTCATTTGTTTTACTGTCATGGAGCACTGATGAAAGTGGCAATATGCGCAGCAATTATCTGAACATCCGTAATACAGGGTTTTATTCACAGCAGTCCCTCCAATTATTGAAAAAACTGATATGGAGAATCATTATGCCTAAATTGCACCTTCCGGCCAATCGGAGAAACGAGTGGGCTTTTGACGTTCAAGTTCGATTTCGTGCTTAAGAATCCGTGACCAAACAGGAAGAATATTTGCAAAGTCCTCAATGAATTCAATATATTTTGTGCTTTTACGTGAACCGGACGGAATATATTCCTCATGGAGCACTGAAGATAACTCCATTACGTCGCCAAGCACCGCATGGAATGTACCCTCGCCGAGGAGAATAAGAGCTTCGATAATATCCCACGCCCTTTCATACCCCGACTTTTTGTATTCTTCTACAATATCAAGATGTTCCTCAAGAATATAGCGCCAAGTTTCACGTTCCTCTTCGGAGACATTCAGTTGGTCATAATAGACTTGAACCAACTCATCGGAGACATCTTGAGCAGTGTTGATATTCCTTTCAATATTCTCGGTTTTAGCAAGAAGTCTCTCAAGCAGCTCATTCATCATTGGCAGTGCCTTTAGCGGAGAATAGCAGTTTCCACATATTAAGTCATCGATGCTCACATCGAACAGTTTTGCAATCTCTACCAGCTTATACATATCAGGCAAAGAACTGCCGCATTCCCACTTGGTAATTGCCTGCCGAGAGACACCGCATTTTTCAGCAATACGTTCTTGGGTATAGCCATTCTGTTTTCTAAGGGTGACGAAATTTTTGCAAAAATTCACGCTCATAGTTTGTTCCTCCATTTGTTTGATAGCATTATTCTATCATTACTTCACGCCGTAGACCATTAACCAAACGGGGCTTTCTGCTACTCTTTGTTGCATTTCGATTTGAAATACCGAATCGCTTCATGATACCCGACATCCTCACACTACTCATTTATAGTTGAAATACCCAAAATCCTTTAGTGACAGACCATCACACTTTACTTGTAAAAGTTGATCCAGAGCCGATAATGCCAAGTTTGCCATACTCTTACAGGCAGGGAGCAGTATTGCAGATAGTTCCGTTTCCAAACAAGCACTTCTGGCATTAATGCTTAATGGATCAATATGCAAAGCGTTAATCTTCGACGTCGTTTTATTGATTTGGGCATACATTGTTTGCTTACTTACAGATAGATACACCAATTCAAAGTCATCATTAGAATTGAAATGGATGAAATCCAATGATGCAGGAGAGGGTGTGGAGAAGAAATTCACACGATAGCTTACCAACAAATGGTTTCCTCTGGTAATAAGGGACATATCAGATTCCTCTGAAAGACCAACAGAACATAGGGCGAACTGCATCGGATCTCCTAAAGCGACACCATTGTCAAGCACACATTGTGCCAGTATCTCGTCCGGATCTTGTGTCGTTGATTCCATCTTTGGGGGAGTATCTTCACAATTGTGATACCGAATCTTGCGAAGAGCTTTATTCTCAATTTGGCGAATACGCTCTCGTGTAACTCCAAATAGCGCACCAACTTCTTCAAGTGTATGCGTATGTCCGTCAAGCAGACCGAATCGCAATTTCAAAACCATAGCTTCTCGCTCAGTTAATGTTTCAATGACATCATGTAACTCACATTTCAGAAGATAAAATTTTATTTTGTCATTATCTGAATCGCTTTGTAGGGTCTCGTTTTCGTCATCATGTTTAGATATACCGCTTTCTGTTAGTATTGCCATATCTATGCCTCCTGATCTAATATGGTACTCCAATGCTCTTGCCAAGGTTGCTGTTTCAAAGTTCTGTACACGGCAACTACAACGCTTGTATTTCTATTATATCATGCAGCAATGCAGTCAGGAAGACCATTTCGCACAGAAAAATTCTGAATATACCGAAAATCTCGCGTTTTTTTCAATGTACTATGATTCGAAAATATTTTTTCAGGCACTTGACAAAAGAAATTTTGGTAACAGATTGTGCTGTTGTCTTTGATCCGAAACTGCCCCTTGGCAATTGTATCAGATAGCTATATTTATTTTTGATGCTAGTAATTTTACTGCACTTATAGAGTATACAGACCTTTTTGACAAGTACCGTAGACAAGATTCAAAAAATTTCAAAGCGGTAAAGTGAATTCTCGGATGTTACAGAGCTTGCTTACTACATTGATATTCATGCGAGAGATAGCACGGAACTTAATGAGGTCGCAAACTGAGATACGGCTCCGCATAGCAGAAGTGATATAACACAAAAAACAGAGGTCGATACCCCCAAAAAGGCATCGACCTCTGTTTTTTATAAGAGTATAAGTTCATTGTTCACAATTTCAGTTACACGGTCTCGAATACTGTTCATCTGCCTGACCCATTCCATTTGGTCACGGGCTTTCAGCGTTTCTGTAATGCCCTCTGCATCTGCTATTTGCTTTACCAGTCGTTCGAACATCGCCTCTGCCTGCCGGTCAATATCCGCAAGATATTCAGGCAGCTTGCCGCTTGTCAGTAAATTTGCATAGATTACCTTGTGGTGGCGTTTCAAATGGCGCAAATGCCGCTGCCCCCATACCCCGATTGACCGCTCTTCCTCCGGCTCATCATCCCCGGCAATCAGATAATAGTCTCCAACCAGCTCATATTTCAGTCCCGTGCGTTCATCTGTGATAAATCTCTCCATTCGTATAACCTCCTGTTCCTTTCTGCAATCATTGTAGCAGTAGGAATAGCAGAAATCGAATGTGCGGATAGCAAAAAGCACCGCCTCGGGATCACTCCAAAGACGGCGCTTTTCTGTTGTGGATCAGAGCGAACACTTTACGGCGAAGCCGCCGCTGAAGAAATAGGTGTTCGTCCAATACCTGTTTGGTGGAGCCGAGGGGGAAGCAGTCGAACTCGACGCCTCCCCCTTTAGCAAAAGGGGATTCGTCGGTCCAATACTCATCCAGCGAGAACCAGTCCCGCCATGTGATTTCCTGCCTGTCGTCCTCGGAGAACCACATGCTCACGACGAGCTTGTCATCGTACAGATAGACCTTGTCCACGAAATACTCGAAGACCTGGTCTCGAATCTCCGGGTCGTTCACGTCGGCGTGCAGGAACTTGTCGAAGTACGCCTGG
>CAKSKO010000156.1 GCA_934465125.1 uncultured Eubacteriales bacterium | reverse complement strand
TTTTCTAACTGCCCGAATGTCATATTACCTTGCATATTGAAATTGTCCATAACAACCTTCCTATCATTTTATGGTGCGGCAATTCGATTTGCTGCTTTTTATATCATATGTTGTGGTTGGTGTTTTGTTGTCTGAGCTTGCTTTGCATTTCGCGTCTGCGCTAGATCGCCGGTTCTGAAAAGGTTTCCAGCTGTTCTAGTTCTTCCACTTCTTGATCTTGGGAAGATGTTTTTGTTTCTCCTTGTTCTAGAGTTTTCTCTGGTGACACCAGCCGGGCTAGTCGGATTAACGCCACGAGGATGACTGTTGCGTTGAGCTTGGATTCTGTATAATCAGGGCAACCCCCTGCTTGAGCGGTTTGACAAGCGATCTCTTCTGCCTGTTTCTGGAATCCAACAAGCGCGCAGAGGACGATGAGCGATGCGGCGATCTGTATGGATTTTGGGTCCTGACAGGAGGTAATATTTGTATCATTGGGGTTCCGAGCGCTCTCCAACAACTGGAATTTTTGGACATCGAGAGCCTTATATTGCAAAGAGATACCCAGAAGGATGGAGCGAATCAGACTTTGGGAGTTTTCCAGCAGGGAGAGTTGGTTTTGAAGTTCGTCGCTGAGTGGTTGATTTTTTGCGCATGGCATACCTGCGCCCTCCTTCGTTTTTTTGATTATGTAACATTTTATGCGAAGAAAGAGGAAGGCGTGAATGAAAAGTCGAGCATAGAATTTTTTCATTTTATAAAATAACATGTTTTAAGTTCTTACCGGAAGAGCTTTTGTAGACGCTTCTAGTCCCTTTTCCTTGGACACTTTTATGCGGTTTCGTGACTTTTGTTTGCGATGTCCTGCAATATTGGCAGAACAGACTGTCCTCTTGCTATGTTCTTATTACATTTCTTACATAGAAAGGGGGATTCACGATGAACAACAAAGCAATCGGAAGTAGCTGGAATGAGGTACGCAAAGAGATTTTCACTCCAGAAGAAGTAGCAGAGAGCAATTTAAGGGTTGCTCTCGTTGGTAAGCTTATCAAAGCCCGGAAAGAGCGGGGGATCACCAGCCCGAATATTGAAACCGTTCTAAAGGTATTAGCTCCTCTGGGAAAGACACTTTATATTGGAGATATCAAAGTCTAAGACAAGAAACAACACCGCTATAGACGCTGCGATCAGCTCTACGGCGGTGTTGTTTTTATAGAAATAGTTTCTTTAATCAAGCAGGGGCGAACCGTCTATCTGTAACACCTTTTATCTTTTGACTCCTAATTTACCTCTAATATTTTGATATGTCGTTCCAGCTCTTCAACCTCATAATTTGTTATTAACTGTACAAACGTTTCCGGCGTGTGACCGTTACTGTAGTAATGATCGAAGCAATCATAATATTGACGTCGATCTGCAAACTTGATATTGACTGGAAGCAATTCAGCTTTAATAAGTTCCAGATTGAGGATAAGCCGTCCTGTTCTGCCGTTGCCGTCAATAAATGGATGAATACCTTCAAAGCGTAGATGAAATTCTGCAATAGCTTCTATAATGTGCTTATCCTTCTTCGTTTCATCATAGTTCTTTAAAAGCTCTTCCATCTGGATGGGGATTAAATAAGGTTGCGGAGGCGTATGAGCTGCCCCCATAATTGTAACCGGAAGGCTTCTATATATGCCTCTGTTAGTGGGATCATTTATTAGCACAAGAGAGTGTATATTTTTGATAACTCGCTCGGTAAGCTCTGTATTTGCATCTGCAAGGGATACAATATATTCGAAGGCATCTTTATGTCCAATCGCTTCTAAATGTTCTCTGACGGGCTTTTCGGCGATTGTAATGCCTTCCTGTAAGATAAGGGCTGTTTCCCGAAGAGTTAAAGTGTTTCCCTCTATTGCGTTGGAGTTATAGGTATTCTCTATCATGAACTCATTACGGAGCCGTTCGATCTCTGCTTGATTGAGAGAACGCATGGTCTTTAGTTTGTTTTTAAGCTCATCTATCCTTGTAAAATCCATTGTATTGGCTCCTTTCTTCTTTATATTTTGTCAACTTTTGGCTCCTTCTTTTCGATTGAAAAGGGGGATTTTTTAATCAAGAAATTTTAGATAGTAATTTTTTAAATTCATTAAGATACGAATTGCAGATACGGTCACAGATTTCGGAAGCAACATTTTCACTATAGATATGGGAAGTCATGTTTCTATCCTCTAATATCTTAATCCAATTATTCTGATCAGTTACCAATCCATAAGAGAAAGCTTCTCGCATAACGGCTTTCGGACTATTGATCTCATGAAATCCTTGCTCTATCAAATATTCTCTTGTCGTTTTCCAAGCTAACCCTAAAGTAAATTCAAATCGTTGTATAACGCCATCGCGAACTACAGAACTTTTGGATGCATTATATTCTTCTATTGATTCTTCAAGCCGAGAGATTGCGTTTGTAAAGTTCTGTAGTTTCGTTGTGAATTTGTTAGTCAAGGTGATCCATTCTTTTTCTATATTTTGTAATAGCTTTTTATCAATGTTGTGATCTACAAAGACGACATCAAATTTCATGAGATACGGAAGAGTCTCAATTTGATCTAGGAATAAAGCTCTTTGTGTGGAGTCCAGAGAACCGTAAATTGCGAGATCAATATCGCTGCGTTCATGAAAATCTCCTCTAGCTCTGGGACCAAATAACACAATTTTATTTATGTTAAAACCTTGAGAAATGTATGCTAGCCTATTTTTTAGGCTCTCCATAATAGTATCCCTCTTCTCGTATTATCAAAACAAATCATGATCATCCGGTAACTTTTCAGCTTTTTTCGCAGCTTCAGCAATTTGTCTAGCTGTTTCCTCATCTATTTCCTTTATCCCTTCACCGCGGCAGGCGATACGGAAGTTTTTTTGATACCTAGGTATTTCTGTTAACTCATGTACTCTCTTTTCAGCTTCATTTTTGCCGAGATCATTTAGGGAATGGTAGTCTTTTAAAAGTTGTTGTTCTTTATGATTAAGCTGTAAAGATTCATTCTCTTCCCATCCCATAAGGTAAGCTGGGGTTACTTGCAGAGCTTTAGCTAACGTTTCAAGTTTATCTAATGGTATATTCCTTATTCCGCCGGTCTCATATCGTTGTAAAGTTGATTTGCTCATTCCAGTAATATTTGCAACGTCCTGAAAGCTCATTCCTAAGTAGATTCTTTGTGTTCTAATCCTATCTATGATTTCAGACATAAGGTGATCATTGGCATCTTGCATGTGAAATCCCCCTTTCATTTATTATAATACTTTAAACGGGTTAATTTTGCAACAAAAAAATAAAAAAGTTGCATAAATGGGTTAATGGGGCGCGACATAGAATATTAATATGTATATAATGGAAATGTCCTAAAAATGCAACGAAAGGGTGTGAACTATGAATCCAAATTTGTTACGAGCAAAGATAACAGAAATTGGTTTAACGCAAGCTCAAGTGGCTAATGGTATTGGAATTTCCAGTAATTCCCTTAGTAGAAAGCTTTCTGGTAAGAGAGAATTTAAGCTTTCAGAGGTAACTAAATTATGTGAGTTTTTAAATATAAGTAATCCGATTGATGTTTTTTTTGAACAAAAAGTCCCATAAATGCAACAAAACAAGTTTTTTAAGTCTTTATAAATTTATTTTAGTAAGGGTGGTGAGAAATTGAATGAGTTAGTAAAACTTAAAGGATCAGAGATATTTACAAACAGTTTAGTTATAGCAGAGGGAACAGGTATACAAC
>CAKSKO010000155.1 GCA_934465125.1 uncultured Eubacteriales bacterium | reverse complement strand
TCTTTATTTCAAAAACGATCATCACACTTAAAAATGGGACAAAAAAAAGCTGGGGTACTCTCTCTTTTTCTATTAAGAGAAAAAACGGATCATTTTCTATTTTGCCGATGGAAACAGAACTTCTACTTTCTAAAGAAGAGCGTATGCTGTTCGAAAAAACAATCTCTAGCCGCATCGGAAATGTTCTTTCTGAGTTTTGTACGAATCAACCCGAAAGTTCTTTATGGAAAAACCAAATAGGCTTTAAATAGGTTTTCCCCTTAAACAAGAGCACGTTTTTTCCTAATAGAAAAAACGTGCTCTTGTTTTACTTGGAATCCATTTTTTATTTAAAAGCAATAATAACGTATTGCTCCCCACTTTTATTTAAATTATTAAATATCCCGTTAGTCGCTGTTGTTTGTGATTGTGATAATGTAAGGGTGGTTCCATTTAAGGAGATTCCCGGTGTTGCGCCTATAAAATCGCTGCACACGATTCCTCCACTGCAAACGGTGCAGTCATTGACGCTGTCATACTTACTAAACGGGGATCCGTCCATATAGACTAACACCCATTTCGGTGAAAACGACAAGGTATGATCAACCGACGCTGCACCAGTCCCGGTGACATACTCTACAACATATGGAGCATCAATTTTTGCGCGATCAGCCGATGTAATATGTACTGTCTGGTCATTAATATGGTTGGTAACCGCAGTATCAATTTTAAGGTTGTCGCTCGTAAAATCCTCCCTTTTGGGCTTATCGGTTGCAAGCCAACTATTTAATTGTAAATTCGCTGTTTTATTGGTAGAAGCCATATATTTTCCTCCTAATAATTATCAATCTGAGCCCAGGTAAGTTCCGCTCCATCCATCTGCGCAAAAGTAAAATCGTTTGTGTCGATTACATTCCAAGTAAGCGTACTGAAATCATAATTTACAGTCAGATGCGTAGGCAAGAATTCCTTTGCTTTCGTCTTAATTTCTTCTTCGCTAGTACTATCGCTGATTTGTGACAAATTATTAATAGTAATTGCGCTTAATGCAGTATTTTCTATAATAGAGGCATCCATTCCACAAACCGATAGTGCGTGTTCAATGCTTGCCTTTGTATAGTCATTCGCAGTCACGGCGCCTCGGAAAAGCAACAGTTCTCTTCTTGATTCAACACTCTGATTTTTATCCTGATATTCAAAAAGCTTTTCTCGAAGATCAAGCCCGTAGCTTGTCGCAGTCGCAATAAAGCATTCGCGCTCCAACTCCTCCAGCTTTGTAATGATGTTATCCAGTCCCTCAGCGTACGCTGAAATCTCTGCACCAACAACGGTGTCCGCTGTTAACTTATACAAGCCAAGCGGTTTTAATTTTTGTTTCATTGAAGTTAATGCATCCATTAAATATTTCCTGACCCTTCTGTAATTGTAATTGTCCCAATGGTAATAAGTTTTGTATCATCCCCGGAAATATCTGTATTCCCGCCTCCGGTTAAATGATAATTTTTAACGCCTTCTGTTGTAAAAATAACACTTCCCAGCGCTGCAATTAAAAATGGTTCCCCGATTTCCAAGGAATCCCCATATTCTTCAATGGCTATTTCACAAGCACTTTTTACTGCACTAAATTGATAGCCATCCTTTACAATAATGGAAACTGTAACATTTTTTGTCACAAGGGTAGGAGACTTGACTTGTATATCAACATTAATTTCCTTAATCTGACTAATTGCGCTTTGAATCTCTGTAATCAGCGCGTTTTCTGCCACAGCACCTTTTCCTGCTATATAAATATCAACTGTTCCGGCGCCTCTAGCTTTTGAAACAACACTTGCCGAATGGACTCCGTCATATGCCAGCACAAAGTCACGATAAAACGCCGCATTTGTTCCATTTGAAAGATTCTTGTAGCTCTTTAGTACCCTGCCTCGCAGTTCTTCATCGGTTTCTTGATCTGTCCCTCCTGTAAACGGATTCGTATTTGTTACAAGTGTAATTCCCGGCGGAGGCGTAACCATCACTGTGATGGCATTTGAGCTGGTATTATACTTTTGCCCTCCCTCTACAGATGCTGCCGATGCTGAAACAGATGTTTCACCAGTAGACAACACAACTGTCTCAAGCGTAATAAATCGAAGCCCGTCCATTCCTGGTGTTGCACAAATTGTTCCCACCGGAATTTCAATATCGTATGTAATCGGTCGGTTGCGTGAAAATGTTAATATCCCTCTCGACTTTGACGCCGATTTTCTTGTAATCCCCCGTTGCTGCGCATGGTAATCAAGCTGCTCTTTGGAAGCTGTCTGTGGAAACATCTGCCTTTTCATCCAATCAATAGTACTTTCGATCGAAAATAGTTCTCCTGCTAACACCTTTAACCGGATTCCGATATCAGACGCATCATCCGCTTGAAATCCCGCAAGCTCATAAAAGCTCTGTTTCATCCTGTTTAAAATCTCTTCATACGTTTCTGTCAAAGTGTAATCTCCACCTCTCCTTTTTTCTCTCCAGACGACAGCTGTACATTCATTTCCAGCCTCTCCCCGTCTGTCAGCTGAACTGTAACGTCATCTACAATAACCTCTGTCATATCACAAAGTGCTTCACGCACAAGTGAAAGCGCTTTATCTTTAACATTTCGCGTAGACGATTTGAGCGTATAAAGGTTGCTCCCTAGCGCTTTATCATAAATAAAACTGCCCTTTTTCACACAAAGTCGAATTAATACACGCTGCAAAATTTCTTGCATACCACTGATAACAACGGGCCGCCCTCTTCCATCTAATAAAAAATCTCCGCCGCTAATTGCTGTATCCATTTATTCACCACCTGCTGTTTGAAATTCGCTTCCATTGATCCAGACTGTTCCATCATTTTTTAGTAAAATACTCGCTCCCCCAGCGGAATACAACATCAGTTCTCCGGGTTGCAGATTTTTATCTTCTGTTATGACTCCAGCGCAAACCACAGTGTCTGCCACGGGTAAAATAACTGTCTTCGCCCCTTCAACTGGAACATACGCAATTCCCGCGGGAGATATCGTAGAAATTCCACGATATTCGTTGCTATTCTGGACGTTTACCGTTTCTGACTGCACACCAGTGATTTCTCCAGAAATCGCCCCTATCTCGCTTTTGTTCTGTTGTGTAATTCTTTTTGAGATCCACATTATGGTTCCTCCCAGTGCATCGTAATTTCACTTTTTTCTCCTGCTTGATCTAGTGTATACTTAATTTTTGAGATTACATAAGGACCTTCTGCGATTCCCTTCGCTCCCCTGACCAAAACACGTTGTCCAATTTCAAGGTCAAACGCCCCCGGACACACCGCAGTAACAGAATAACAGTCCTTTTTCCCTGATTCTATTACCTTCTCTCCCACAGAAACCGGGGTGCGTGGATCTTCCACTGCATCAAGATACCGTTTTCGTCTAATTCCTTTTTGAATGCTTTCTTCATCACAAACCCGAACACCGTAATTGCCCTGTTTTTGTGCTCGGACAAACACCTCAGAAATTAGACTATAGTGTTTATTTAACATACTAATCTCAGAATAAGGAATTCCTTCGGTTCCGTTTTGCAAGATAGCTGTCTCTTTCATAAGAGCCTTCCCTGTTGCATCCACTATATTGTCTCTTGTAATACGAGGCACTGTATTTAAAAACAACAAGCAAAAACTTTCCAAAACATCCCATTCACTCATTCCTTTTTTGACGGTAAATTCACCCGAAAACGTCTTTTGCTCTCCGATAAATTTCGAAAATC
>CAKSKO010000154.1 GCA_934465125.1 uncultured Eubacteriales bacterium | reverse complement strand
GATGAAAACATGTCCATCCTCTTCAATATCGACGTTGACGTCGCATTCTGCGCAGATCTTTTGAACCACCTTTCCGCCGGAACCGATTACATCACGAATTTTGTCAACTGGAATAGTAGTAGAAAGCATCTTTGGAGCATATTTAGAAAGCTCTCCACGCGATTCTGGAATTGCCTTTAGCATGATTTCATCTAAAATGTAGATTCTAGCCTTGTGTGTTTTCTCAAGAGCCTCTTTGATGATCTCCGGGGTTAACCCATCGATCTTTAAATCCATCTGAATCGCGGTGATCCCTTTGTGTGTTCCAGCGACTTTAAAGTCCATGTCGCCGAAGAAATCTTCTAGACCTTGGATATCAACCATTGTTAGAAAGCGGTCGCCTTCTGTGATTAGTCCGCAAGAGATACCGGCAACAGGAGCTTTGATCGGAACACCGGCATCCATCAACGCTAACGTTGATCCACAAATGGATCCTTGTGAAGTCGATCCATTAGAGCTAACAACCTCAGAAACAAGGCGCAAAGAATACGGAAACTCTTCAACCGAAGGGATCACAGGGACAAGTGCGCGTTCTGCCAAAGCACCGTGCCCGATTTCACGCCGTCCAGGTCCGCGGCTCGGTTTCGTTTCACCAACAGAATAAGATGGAAAATTATAATGGTGCATATAACGTTTGACTTCCTGATCATCGATTCCGTCTAACAACTGTTGGTCTTTGACAGGACCCAATGTTGCAACTGTAAGCACTTGAGTTTGTCCTCTTGTAAACAAGCCGGAGCCATGAACTCTCGGAAGCAACGAAACTTCAGCAGCCAGTGGCCTTAATTCATCCATTCCCCTTCCGTCAACGCGCTTTTGTTCCTCTAAAAGCCAACGACGGACAATATATTTCTGTGTTTTATACATACACTCATTGATCTTCGCACTTTGATCCGGATAGATCTCAGCAAAATGCTCCTGCACCTTTTCATAAATCGGGCGTAGTCTTTCATCACGCACTTTTTTGTCGTCGGTATCAAGAGCAACCTTTATATCATTTTCACAAAATGCCTTGATCGCTTCAAACATCTCGTGATCCGGTTCATTGCTCGGGTATGAAAACTTTTCTTTTCCGATTTCTTTTTGCATCTCTTTAATAAACGTGATGATCTGCTGGTTTGCTCTGTGTCCTGCCATAATCCCTTCAAACATCACTTCATCGGAAATTTCTTTTGCACCTGCTTCAATCATTGCGATTAACTTGTCGGTTGATGCAACGGTAACGGCCATTTCTGATTTTTCGCGCTGCTGTGCATTTGGGTTGATGATATACTCTCCGTCGATGTATCCAACACTGACGCCGGAGATCGGTCCATTCCAAGGAATATCTGAAATCGAAAGCGCTGCCGATGTTCCAACCATCGCTGCGATTTCAGGTGAGCAATCCGGATCGACAGACATGACAGTACAAACAACCGAAACATCATTTCTCATATCCTTCGGGAATAAAGGACGCATCGGACGGTCAATCACACGTGAGGTCAAAATCGCTTTGTCGGTGGGTCTTCCTTCTCTTTTTAAAAAAGAACCCGGAATTTTTCCGACAGAATAAAGCTTTTCCTCAAAATCAACAGAAAGCGGGAAGAAGTCGATGCCGTCCCTCGGTTTTTCCGAAGCGGTAACCGCAACATTGACAACAGTGTCACCATAGCGAACAAAGCAGGATCCGTTTGCCAATTGCGCGATTTTTCCTGTTTCAATTACAAGCGGACGGCCTGCAAAGGTTGTTTCAAACACTTTAAAATTTTCGAACATAAAAGTTCCTCCTGTTTTTTGTGGGAACCTCATTTGGTGTAGCAATAAAACCATCGTTTATGCTTCTAAGCGATCGTTTCACTGCTATACCCGAAGGACTCCCGTTTATTTCTAAAATAGGGGCAGAAAGCAAAATGCTCTCTGCCCAAATTTAAGAATTCCTTATTTACGAATACCTAATCTTGCAATGATAGAACGGTATCTCTCGATATCACTCTTTGTCAAATAATTCAGCAAATTTCTTCTTTGCCCAACCATCTTCAAAAGCCCGCGGCGGGAATGGTGATCCTTTTTGTGGGTTTTTAAGTGATTAGTGAGATCGTTGATTCTTTTTGTCAGAAGAGCAATCTGAACTTCTGGAGAACCAGTATCTCCCTCATGTTGAGCGTACTCGTTGATAATCGCGGTTTTTTCTTCTTTTAACATAGTATTTCCACCTTTATTACTATTTACCCATTCGTCATAAAAATGACAGCATTCACAGTCTAAGGCTGGTAGTTTCCTCTACAAAGGTTTCCCCTTAAACCGAGAACGGGGTATGATGCTCCGGATAGTATATCATAAATAGTATTTATTGTAAATAGGGTTTTTGTAAGGATAAAATCAGGAAAGAATAAATAAAAACTGTTTTATCGCATTGCTGCTAAAAAAGAACAAATTATAAAAAGGAAAAGGAATCGGGATCGAGGATAAAAATAAGGAGATATCTTGAAAATAAGGGAACAAGATGCTACAATAAAAACCATATGTAAAAAAGACTATATGGTTTATGAAAAGCAATGTTACTTAAATTGAATCTAAAGGCGAATGTAGCTGGGAGAGATGATTTTTTGAGAAAAGATGAGGAAAAAACATCATTAAAATTGTATATTTTACTATTTTCAGTTCTCGTCTTGGTGATCGCGGTTATTTTGGTGATGTATGTGGGGTTTGACCAGAAGGAAAAATCGTATGACAGTACTGGAACTGCAATGGGAACTTATGTGCAACAGACGGTATACGGGGATCAGGCTGAAGCTGCGACAATAAGGGCGTCAAACGATATCAATCGCTTGGAAAATCTGATTTCGTGGCGAATTGCGTCATCTGAAATCAGGAAAATCAATGAAGGAGCCGGAAAAGAATGGATCGATGTAACCCCTAAGACGCTTGACATCTTATTAATGAGCGTGGATGTAGCGTCAAGAAGCACAGGGGCGTTTGACCCAACAATATTACCGGTTTCGTCGCTTTGGGATTTCGGCGGAGAGAATCAGAGAGTGCCGTCGGTTGGAGAAATCACAGATGCACTTTGCCGTGTTGACTATAAAAATATTAAGATAAATACCGATGTACAGCGCGTAAGACTTTCAAAGGAATTGGAAGGGATTGACCTAGGGGCAGTCGGAAAAGGGACTGCTTGTGAAACAGCGGTTGAAGCGTATGAAAAAGAGGGAGCCGACTGCGGGATCATTGCAGTTGGAGGTAGTGTCGGGGTATATGGCACAAAACCCAATAAAAGCGACTGGAGAATCGCGATCAGAGATCCGTTTAAAAGTGTCGAGGACGCAGAAAGCATGGGGATTTTAAAGATCAAAAGCGGGTTTGTTTCCACTTCTGGGGCCTATGAAAAGAATTTTACCCAAGATGGGACGTTTTATCATCATATTCTTGATCCGAAGACGGGGTATCCTGTCAAGACTGATCTTGTTTCCGTAACGGTTTATCATAAAAACGGGACGATGACAGATTTACTGTCGACAGCCTGCTATGTGCTTGGAAAAGAGAACAGCCGCTATCTTCTGGACTATTACGGCGCCGGCGCTGTTTTTGTAGACAGCGATAAAAACGTCTATGTAACAGACGCGGTGAAGGATCAATTTATTTTGACAAATGATGAATACTTTGAATTGAAAGCGGATTATGAACATGCTATCAATGCTCTGTCTGGTGAGATTGAAGTATTTGAAAAAT
>CAKSKO010000153.1 GCA_934465125.1 uncultured Eubacteriales bacterium | reverse complement strand
GAAAGGAAGTGGCAAAGAGATGATCAAAGGAATCAACAGACAGATTATTGAGGTAACTGAGATAGGAAACGCTTACTATGAGCGGGCGCTTTTGGTAGTAAAACCAGAGTATGCGAGTCTTGAAAATGCGAAACTCGAACGAGAAGCGAAAAAAGTGCTCAAAGAATTGGGAACACCATCTTCGATACAGAAGAAGAACAGAGTATTATATTGGACGGTACGACTAGGGGCTGCAGCAGTATTCGGTTCGGCAGTGACAGCGCTTTTCGTATTCGTATAAACAGAAAAAACAATAACGCTCAACAGGTATCTTAAAGATATCCCTCTCATATAAATGGAAGAGATAAAAGGGGGATAACAGATGAATGAGGTGAAATGGAGAAAATTAGAGCTTTGCGGTGCGGTGTTTACGTTTGCTGCAGGGCTTTTGCTTTATTTTTGTTATGAATTTTCATCGGGGGCTGTTTGGGCGATTCTATTTGCGTCTGTCAACAAAAGTATTTGGGAAAGCGTTAAAGTTTTTACGATGCCATATGTATTTTGGACGTTTATAGAAATTGCGATGATTCGAATCCCGCTGAAGCGGATGGTTGTAGTAAAAACATTAGGTCTTTACATATTGCTAACAGGGGAAATACTTTTTTTCTCGGTTTATTCCAGCGCGGTTGGAAGACGTTCACTTTTCCTTCATATGGCGGTTTCCGCTGCTTTTATTGTAATCGTTTTTGTAATTACTTATAAAATGATTGTTTCAGAGGCAAAGGTAGAAGGATTTTTTGTAGTAGCTGCGTTTTCCTTTGCTTTGTTTTTGTCGATGTATTTGGCGTTTACAGTGAATCCACCAAAAGTAAATTTATTTTTAGACCCTGATACCCAGCTATACGGAATTCTACCTAAATTACTCGATGTGGGAGCGTTTTTTCTCGATAGCATTGCAGTACAATAGAATTTCCACAAGACTGTTCACCATTGAGGGACAATATGTTATAATAATAGACTATAATGGAACAACTCTGTGATAGAATGAAGGAGAAAAAATGGGAAAAAGTAAAGAACGAACCGATCTAATTATCGGACGCAATGCAGTAAAGGAAGCATTGCGCGCCAAAAGGGGAATTGACACAATTTTTATCGCGAAATCAATCGCACATTCTGCTATTTCTGAGATTTTAAAGCAGGCGAAAGAACAAGATATTTTACTCAAAGAGGCCGACGGAAAAAAACTCGATTTTATGTCTGGCCATGCAGCGCACCAGGGAATCGTTGCTGTAGCGGCTGTGAAATCATATGTGACGGTTGATGATATCTTTGAGCGGAGTGAGCAGAGAAAAGAACCTCCGTTTATTATTATTCTAGATGAACTTGAAGACCCGCACAATTTGGGGGCGGTGATCCGGACAGCTGAGTGTGTTGGAGCACATGGTGTCATTATTCCAAAAAGACGGTCCGTAGGGCTTACCTATACAGTGGGAAAGGCGTCGGCAGGGGGACTTGAATATATGCTGGTTTCAAGAGTGACTAATATTGCGTTCACAATCGATGACCTGAAAAAACGCGGAGTCTGGATCTATGGGGCTGATATGGGCGGTTCGACTTGGTGTGAGACCGATTTAAAAGGGCCGATCGGACTTGTGATCGGCAATGAAGGAAGAGGAATCAGCCGATTAATCAAGGAGAAATGCGATCAGATCATCTCTTTGCCGATGGTCGGTCAGATTCATTCTCTGAATGCTTCGGTTGCCGCGGGCGTTTTGATGTATGAGATTGCAAGGCAAAGGTTGGGACTAAAAGCAAGATGACAGGAGTAGAGCGATGAGTCAAGATCTGAAAAAAGGAATAAAGAAAGAACACGACTATTCGATTGATACCATCTTGGAAGAAGCAAAGATATTACGAACGCGGAAAAAACTGCATGAGCAAGTTATGGAAGAATCTGGGGAGAATACTTCAGCTGTAACGATTGAGGCAGAGCAAAAAAAGTCATGTGAACAGCTGTCTAAAGACAAATCGAAGCAGAATCAAACAAGACTACCGGATGTTGTGCTTTTTGATAATGGCGAGGACTGTGATCTGCGCAACGACATGCAAAAAAAAGGACTTTTTACCCGTTTAAAATTGAAATTTAACAAAAAACAGGAGCAACCTATTTTCGAGGAAATATTTAGCGATACCCAAAGAAAAGTAAAGCTAAAAGTAGAGGATCCTCTTAAAGAAAATTGTATAGATGAAGAGTCGCTTCATAAATCTTCCGAAGAACAGGTATTAAAGAAAAACGAGGAAGAAAAAGAGGAGGCGCCGGCTGTGTTTCTTGCAACACAGAGTTCAAAGGAACCAGGGGAGAAACCAAAGCAACCCGAGGAGAAAACACAGGAGAAACCAGCTGCATCTCCTGCAAAACAGAGTCCAGATAAGCCGAAAAAAGATCAGGAAAGCTGTACAATAGATACCAACGAAGGATTTAGCCCCGTGCTGGAAGGAAACCCTCTGAAATCCTGTCAGGAAGAGAAGAGGCAGCAACAAAACGATCAGAAGGCTCAGATTAAAAAAACGAGAGAAAAAATACTGCTTTTAGGGGAGGACCCTTCTAAGGTTATAGGAAGAGAATATCAGCAATATAGCAAACAACATCGAAAAAAAAGAGAACGTCTCACCGTAGCACAAAACTCAGATGTTGTACTTAGGCAGACAGAGAAATCTGTAAGCGTATCTCAACAGAAAAAGAGTGTAAAACAACGAAAGTCACTTCTATTTGGGGAGCAAGAGGAGCTCAACGCCGAAAAGGATAAGAAGAAACACGATCGAACTCTAATCCAAGATTATGAAACAAAAGAGGATGTTCCGCGGATTCGAAAAGAGCTGAATCAAACTGTCAGAAGCATGCTGGTCAGGAGTGCTGTTACCGGTTTTTCGATGTTGTTGCTGGTAGTTGCGACAGTACTCATTCGGTTCTACCCCTCTTCTTTGCAAGTTGTACCGGGAACAGACGCAAGATGGTTGTTTTTAATCTGCAATTTTTCCTTGTTGACCATTTCGCTACTTGTTTCTTTTTCAACAATTCGAAACGGGTTTTCTTCGCTATTTCGACTCCAAGGAAATGCCGACAGCGCGGTTGCATTTGCTTCAGTATGCACATTTTTGCAATCACTACTGGCACTGTTTTTTCCAGGGGAATTTGTAACCCCTGGTTTAATCCCGATTTACGCATCTCTACTTTGTGTTGGACTATTTTTTCATGCGCTGGGAAATCTATACATCGCGTTGCGCGTACAAAAAAACTTCCAGTTTGCAACAGCATCATTTCCGAAATATGCCGCGAAATTTTGTAGAAATGACAAAATTCTCAGAGAAATCTCAAGTGAAATAGGAGTAAGGGAACCGGCGATTGCATATCAAAAAAGAACAAGATTCCTATCAGACTTCTTAAAAAATTCCTATTCGTTCGATCCCAGCGATTATTTATCCAGTGTGATGACGCCGGTGGGAGTTGGTTTATGCATTTTGATCGGTCTGCTAGAGTGGATTTTAACAGGGGATATTTTAATTGCTGTGAGTGCATTGACGGTAAATGCCTGCATTGCAGTGCCGGTTACCGGCGTCCTGGCGCTTCACCTGCCGCTGTTTTCACTGTGTAAAAAAGCGCTCAAAAAAGGCGCAATGCTCATTGGATTTGGAGCGATTAAGCAATTTTCAAATGTAAACGAGGTCGTATTTGATGCACTTGATCTCTATCCAACAGGTGCAGTCCGGCTGGTGGGGCTTAAAACATTCGGTGGACAGCGGATCGATGA
>CAKSKO010000152.1 GCA_934465125.1 uncultured Eubacteriales bacterium | reverse complement strand
GTGCTGCATTTGTAAATAAAACTAAAGGTGTTTCAGCTGACATTTGTGGTTATACAACATCAGTCAGTTCAGGATGTATCCTTAGAGCTAATCGTAAACAATGTCTATTTTGTCGCACTGGTAATCTCCTACCGTTTGGTGGACTTCTTACATATAGAGATATAGCCAAACAAAATGTTTTTATGGTGTTAACAGATTTGTATTGTTCAGAACATCCTGAACTTGCATACAAGAAGCGGGAGTTTGCATATATGGGGCAAGGCGAACCAGGTTACTCATATAGTCAAGTTCGGATGGCAATCGAGTTAACAAACAAAGTAATGCGACACTTAAATCAAAATGTTTATCGACATATTTTTGCTACATGTGGAGTACCAGAATCAATATTTTGTTATAAAAAAGATGTTAAAGATTATTATACTGAAAAAGTCACTTTACATTTTTCACTCCATGCAACAGAGAACAGAGACACCATCATGCCAATCGATTCCGTATATCCATTTCATGATTCTATCGACGCAATGAGTGATATAGTAGATATTACTGGTGAAAAGCCATGTATAGGCATTCTTTTATTTAATCGTTTTCGACCTAAAGGCAGCAATGCAGAATATACTAATTCAATAGAAGCCATTAAGAATATTATAAATGTTTTAGATTCCAAAAGATTTCGTCTAAGCTTTTGCGAGTATAATTCATCTGATGAAATAGGTTCTTCTATGATTTATTCATCTGAAGAAGCCCAGCGTGTATTAGACGCTGCCATAGCAAGCGGTTTTGAAGCAAAACTTTTTTATTCGTTTGGTCATGAAAAAAAGTCTGCTTGTGGAATGCTTGCTGGAAAAGAACCTGAGTTTGTTGCTTCAAAGAAGTGGGATGAATTAAATGAATATGCAGATGAACTTATAATGCGATTTTCTGAATGAGAGGAAAAGAAATGAGACTTTTAATGCGTTGGATTCAAATATCAGATGTACACTTTCAAACAAAGGTAAAATCATTCAATACAGGACAATTACGCTCAAAGCTCCCAGAATACTTGCTTAAAATAAAGAATGAAACAGGTGATATTGATGCTCTGATAATAACAGGTGATTATCGATACGCACCTGAAGGTGAAGTAAATACGACGAATGTGTATAATTATATTTTGAAATTAGCTAATTCCATCAGTGTTGCATGTGACAATATAGTCACAGTTCCTGGCAATCATGATTTAACTAGATCTTCTGTTAGAAAAGCTGTAATAAAGGAGATTAGATCAGATTACTCCCCTAATATAGGAACTATAGAAATCGAAATGCTCACATCGCTTCAAAATGACTTTTCTTTTTATCATACTTTGCAGCAGCAATTGAACAATTCGTTAAATTGGAAATCAAATCCGCATATTATTGTCGAATTGGAAAACTGCAACTTACTACTTTTAAATACAGCACTTACAGCCGGTGCCGGAGATGACGATGAAAACAAACTGCTTATCGGCAGTTCTTATTTGGATGCAGCAGTTGCAAATATTAAAAACAGAAAGCCTATTATTGCTGTAGGACATCATGGGTTGGATTTTATTGAACGTGAAGAAAAAAAGCTTTGTACAAATTATTTTGATCAAAAAAACATACGTCTTTATCTTTGTGGACATTCACATGACATCACATTTTCTTCTTTTGGAGATAAAATCAAGCAGGCTAATTGTGGATGCTTAATTCAAGATGATAAAACTGTATATGCTGGAATAAATGTTGGAGAATTGTATGATGATGGAACGGTTAAAATACAATGTCATAAATGGGAATCATCTATAAATGATTGGGTGATTGATTCTGCCCATTCAAGACAATATGATAATTTATATGATTGTAATCAACCGAACAATGAAGATGAAGACACAATAATTTCTAAAACTGAGAATGATTTTTCAATTTGTGGCTATCAATTATTAGCTGGATTAGGTTCTGACGGGATAAAATATATTTGGAAGAAAAAAGAACATTATGTTGAAAGTCTTGCTTTTAACCGAAGGTTAAAAATGGAAAGTGAAAACCCCAATGACCGAATTACATCTGCGTATACAATTTCAACTAGTATTGGATGTAATCTTTCAACTAGCGGACAGCAGTGTAAGTTTTGCGAAACTGGAACAAACAAGTTCCATGGATATTTAAAAGCAGAGGAAATCGCTTTACAATGTATTTTCATGGCGAAATATGATAGCAATTGCACAAGTTACCCGCAATTAAAAGATAATATGCGCGAATTTGCTTTTATGGGACAAGGTGAACCATGCTATAATTATCTTGCTATAAAGCAAGCAATCTTGTTAACTGATTATGTAATGGAAAAGATTGATCAAAAAGTTTCGAGATACATTATTTCTACATGCGGAATAACTGAATTTATGCCATCATTAATTACCGATATAAAAAACAATGTATTTAGGAATAGAATCACAGTTCATTTTTCTCTACACACCATTGGTGAGGAAAGAAATGAATTAATGCCTATTAATAAAGATCATAATTATTCTGAGTTTATTAGGTACTGCCGTATACTTCATCAAGTTAGTGGAGAAAAAATTGGCGTTGGTATTCTAATGTTTAACAAATACAAATTGACAAATTCCGAAGAAAAGAAGTATACTCTAACTAAAGATAAGCTTGATGAAATACTAAGTCTACTTGACAAAGATGTTTTTAGAATTGACCTATGCACTGTTAACAGTACAAGCACGGGGTCGAATCATAAACTGAGCATGGAAATTGCGAATGAATTATTAGAGTTTGTAAAAAGTAAGGGCTATGAAGGGAAGATATTCACTTCATTTGGTGATAGTGAACTTTCAGGCTGTGGAATGCTATCCTCATCAATTGAAAAAATGGAAGATGCTGGTAATAAAACAATTCAACAGTTCAACCTTTCAATAGATCTATTACGAGAAGCGCAGGAGTATCTTGAGGCAACATTGTTAAATTAATCGAAATCAAAATGCAAACAATACGAAAACGATAGCTTTTACCCCAACAAAAAATGTACCCTCGAATTAACAGAGGGTGCAGCTCAGAAATGAAAATTGGCTGACTGTTTCGGAATGATACGACAAAACGAAGTGAATGTTAAAATGTACTACTATTGGCTGAAACAAGTTAGGCAGGCACTGTGCACATGATATCGTACCAGTTCAGCCGGTCTGTGACTGTTATGAAAATACGCATATCAAGCTTCCCGATGATTTCAATGAGGACGCTCTGAAACGGCTGCTGATAGTTCTTCGATGATAGGCGATGTGAGCCGTGCGGAGCATATCTACATCGTATGCGGATATACCGACATGCGTAAAGCAATAGATGGGTTTGCCGCTATCGTTCAGAAGAATTTTGAACTCGATGTTTTTTCAGAAAGTCTTTTCCTGTTCTGTGGGAAACGCTGTGACCCTATCTCAAACAATGCAGCCGAGAATGCGATCAGGTCATTCACTGTAGGCGGAAAAAATTAGCTATTCAGTGACACCCAAGGGGGGAAGGCAAGTGTAACGATTTATTGCATTGTGGAGATAGCAAAGGCAAATAGACTTGATGTTTTCAAATATTTTGAATTGTTGCTTACAGTTCTTCTAAGCATGAATTTTCTTACTAATCCGGATACGTTCTTTTTTGCTGTGTGATACAACAAGGTCCGTGAACCTCCATATTGAGGTAATCCACGTGCTTTGTTGTGCGTTTTTTACAGCACCTTTTCGATTTATAGCTGCTGTTTTATATGAGTTTTTCGATCTCTTTTTCTCCAATTTCAAGGTGATAATAAATACC
>CAKSKO010000151.1 GCA_934465125.1 uncultured Eubacteriales bacterium | reverse complement strand
GGTGTAATAGATCATCGGCCATGGGAGGGAGCCATGAAAAAAAGGATAAGCTGGAAAACAATTTTTAATGTTTCTATTATTTTGTTTTCTGTTGGACTTCTTGTTTATTTTTGCCTTTCAGAAAATGGCTTAATAGATTTGTTGCACAATGCATCGGAATTTGATAAAGGCTGGCTTTTGATGGCGGTGCTTTGTCATTTGTTTAATATTGTGCTCGATGCTTATTTAATTTTTCGGTTTACAAGGAACTCTGTCCCGCATTATTCTTTTCGCAGTGCATTTAAAACGTGTATGGTCGGGCAGTTTTTCAGTGCGGTGACCCCCGGCGCGTCCGGAGGGCAGCCAATGCAGATTTATTTGATGACAAAGCAGAGTGTTGACGCTGGAGTTGCGACGTCAGCCCTGATTCAGAAGTTTCTTGTGTATCAGACAGCGCTTACCGCTTATAGCGCCTTTTCGATTTTGGTATGCAGAAATTTATTTAAGGATATGTTGGGCAGAGTGATTTGGGGTCTTGCGATTTTCGGATTTATCACACAAGCATTTGTGATTGTTCTTCTGCTTTTGTTTTCGTTTCATCAACAACTAACGCACCGGATCCTCGTTTTTGTTTTTCGCATTTTAGGAAAGATCCGATTTTTAAGATGCTTTCAGGAGAATATTAAACAGGTAGAAACACAGCTTGTCTATTTTCATAGGAGCAATAAGGAACTGTATAAAAACAGAAAGTTGGTGCTCGAAACGTATGTTTGTTGTGCGATACAATTGACAGCGATGTTTATTGTGCCGTATTGCATCTACCGCTCATTTAATCTCTCCGGAGCACGAGTTGTCGATATGATTTGCGCACAGGCTTTTGTTACGATGGTGTCTTCATTTGTTCCGCTTCCGGGTGCATCGGGAGCGTCGGAAGGAAGTTTTTATATTTTCTTTGGGCTGTATTTTACAGACAGTACAATCAAGTCTGCAATTTTATTATGGCGTATTATCACATACTATTTGACGATTTTAATTTCTGCACCGTTTTCAAGGTTGACAAAGCAGAGAAAAAAAGAAAACCTTCTTGAAATAGAGACCGAGGATGGATGACAATTGGATCCAATCAAAAAAAATCCCGCGATCAGTGTGATTATACCGGCTTATAATGTAGAACCGTTTTTAGATAGGTGTCTTTATTCTATCGGGGGGCAGACAATAAAAGAGTTTGAAGTAATTTTAATCAATGATGGGTCAACTGATGGTACCGGGCGGATTATTAGAGAGTTTGCAAAAAATCACAAAAATATCAGAGTGATTGATCAGGAAAACAAGGGTGCGGCAGCTGCAAGAAACGAGGCGATCAAGATCGCAAAAGGGGATTACCTCGCATTTGTTGACAGTGATGACTTTGTTTCGCCTGATTTTTTACAGTGCTTATATACGACAGCGGTTAACACAGGCGCGGAAATCACCTGTTGTTCCTTTTATCATGATTTCCTGCAAACAGCAAAGAAAAAGGAAGATATCTTTATGATTCCTTCGGGGGTGTATCCTTCCAAAAAGATGCTGTCTTTGCTGATTAAGGATTTCAGGATGCACCATTATTTGTGGAACAAGCTTTGGAAAAAGTCGTTGTTTTTAAAAAACGGCATTCATATTCCCGATATGTGTTTTGAGGATATCATTGTTTCGACAGAACTTTTTTACCGCGCAAAAAAAATCGCGGTGATAAAACAACCAAATTATTATTATACAAGACGTCAAGAAAGTCTCGTTGGGAGTATCAACGTGAAAAAATTTAACGATTATATACGTTCGCTGGCGTTTATCAGGTGTTTTTTAGAGAAAAAGGGGATATACAAAACCTACCATCTGAGCTTTACTTTATATACGCTTCGAACATTGCTTACTTGTATGAAGTTGCTATATCAACTTAAAAAAGGAGACCCAAAACGGTCTATAGCAAAGGACCTGAAAGACACGGTGGGAACAATTACATATTGTCTGAGCAAACGGTTTGTTTATTTTGATGATGTGACGGCATTTCGTGGTACAATAGAGGAGAACACGCAGTCGTAGAAATTATTAGGGGTCTGACAATCTTTTTAGAAAGGATGGAATCTTAGGATGGGAAAAACAAATCCTGTGATAAGCTTGATTATTCCTGTTTATAATGTGCAAGACTATCTAAGGAAAGCGCTCTGTTCTGTTATGGCGCAGACGTTTGAAGATTTTGAAGCGATCATTATAAACGATGGGTCAACAGATAAAAGCCAAGAGATTATAGAGGAATTTTTAAAAAAGGATGCACGTTTTCAGCTGGTCAATCAGGAGAACGCGGGATTGTCGGCTGCCAGAAATACAGGACTTAAGAAAGCGCAAGGGGAATATATTGCGTTTTTAGACAGCGATGATTTTCTCAAAGAAGATTATTTAGAGACACTTTATCAGACTGCGGTGAAAAACGATGCAGATATTGTATACTGCAATTATGAATTTTATTATCCTAAAATCAACAGGAGTTTTTTTATGCCATGCACCTCACGGCGCGCTGTTTATTCCAAAACAAAGGCGCTTCGAAAGCTGATTATGGACATCACTCTTCATTTTTATTCCTGGAACAAGCTTTGCAAACGATCACTGTTTTCGGAGAACGACATCTGGTTTTATGATATGTTTTTTGAAGATATTTCAACGTCGCCGAGGTTGTTTTATTTTGCGAACAAGGTTGCGGTTCTTCGTAAATCGCTTTATTATTATACGAAGCGCAAGGGAAGCATTCTGAGCACGATGGATGTAAAGAAAGTAAACGATTATACGAAGGCTATGGGCATGATTCGTCATTTTCTAGAGCAGCAAAACGACTATAAGGCGTATCGCGTGAGTTTTCGGATTTATGCTTACCGGGTGGCACTTGTTAATTATTACTCTATCTTTCAGATGCACTTTAGAGAACGAAATTTTCGCGGAATGCGTCAAAATTTCAAACGATCCAATAAATCGATCCGATATTTTATTAGCGACGAGTATAAGCCGACTGCAGATTCTGCTTTGATGCCTTATCCCATTGAGCTTCCTCAAAAAAGGGGTCGGGCGGGTTATACGGAGTCTCAAAAGCCCCAATCAACAATCTCCGGAGAGGAAAATGAAACAATTTTTTAAACAAAAAAAATGCGACAAACAAAAGATTTTTAATAGTATACTGTTGCTGTTTTCGATTGGATTTTTAATTTACTTTTGTGTTGTCGACGATAATTTATTTGTATTACTCTCGAGCATTTGGACACTTCAGCCGGTATGGCTGATTGCAGCATGTCTTAGTATGCTTTTGTTTTGGCTGATCGACGCGAACTTGCTTTATTTGATTGCCTCGTTGGTCTATCCCGGGAGGTATCACAGAAAGAATGCGTTTAAGGTAACGATGGTGGGGCAATATTTTAACGCAATTTCACCGTTTGCTGTTGCAGGGCAACCGATGCAAATCGTAACGATGCTACGGCAGGGAATCAGCGCCGGAGTCGCGTTTTCGGTTTTAGTGCAGAAATTTTTGATTTATCAGACAACGCTTACTGCCTATTCCCTTTTGGTGATTATTTTTAAATATTCATTTTTTCAGTCTCAGTTTCCCGGGTTTATGTTACTGGCACTCATCGGTTTTGCCATCCAATCATTTGTTGTGGTAATGTTGTTGTTGTTTTCTCTCAACCGGAAATTTACAACGAAGATGATTCATCTTATTTTTTCTTTGCTTGCGAAGCTTCACATCATCAAACATCCTGAGCAAACGAGCGAAAAGGTCAAAGTGCAGCTTGAATTTTATCTGGATAACAACAAAGT
>CAKSKO010000150.1 GCA_934465125.1 uncultured Eubacteriales bacterium | reverse complement strand
AAAATTTTCCGCAAATGGTTATTATTTATATTTCCCCAAAATCGCAATCCATAAAATATATCAACAAAAATATAACCTTATTAGTTATTATAATTAAGAACAATAAGAATAAAAGGCGAAATATTATAACCGAATAACACTATATCATAAACCTTATGATTTTTCAAATAAATTAAGAAAAAAGAGCAGCGTATTAAAGATACACAGCTCTTTTTTCTTGGTTTAAAAATTAACGAGGTTCTACAATTAATTTTATTGCTGTTCTATTTTCGTTGTCGATCACTACATTAGAAAATGCTGGGATACAAATCAAATCGATACCAGATGGTGCTAAATAACCGCGGGCAACAGCAACAGCTTTTAATGCTTGATTAGCAGCGCCAGCTCCGATTGTTTGGATTTCTACGCAACCCCGCTCCCGAATTACACCGGCGATGGCGCCTGCTACAGAATTTGGTGCGGATTTTGAAGAAACTTTAAGAATTTCCATGATCATCCCTCCAATTATTGGTACGTCTATTTTTCTATCTTTTTCATATATATAATATATGAATTAATCAAAAAAATCAACAGCAAATAAGAAAAAATATGTAAATTATATAAATTTATTTTATCTGCATTCGTTCTAAAGAAATAGTATGTCCACTAGAAGGATCAATATTGAATAAAATACAGTCCATTTTGCAATCACCTTCGGCAAGATCAAATCGAACTGGAAGTTTTCCTTTCATTCTTGTGATCGAACAGACAGGCTTTACTCCTAGAACAGATTGTATCACGCCAGTCATTCCAACATCAGTGATATAGCCGGTTTTATTAGGAAAAATTGTTTCATCGGCGGTTTGAACATGGGTGTGGGTACCGAACAAAGCAGATATTTTTCCATCTAAATAAAATCCAAGTGCACGTTTTTCGGCTGTTGCTTCTGCATGAAAGTCTACAATCTTAATACGGGCTTCCTTTGTTTTTGCAAGAATTTCATCGCAGATTGCAAAGGGACAATTCAAACTTTCGAGATACACAACACCCATCAGGTTGATAACAGCTACTTGAGTAAATCCCATATCGACTATGCAAAAACCAGACCCGGGAGTTGTTTCACTTGGATAATTTGCAGGACGTATTAATGTGTCGTTCTGCTCAAAAAGAGAATAGATTTCCTTTCGGCGAAACGCATGATTTCCGGTTGTAATTACGTCCACTCCGCTTGTAAATAAATATTCACAAGATAGAGGTGTGATTCCATTTCCGTCCGCAGAATTTTCTCCGTTTGCGATAACAAGGTCAATTTTTTTTTCTTTTTTTAATTGAGGAAGCCTTGCTCTTAAATGAGTGCATCCGATACTTCCAACAACGTCTCCAATTGCCAATATATTCATCATAAACTCCTTTTAATCGCTGGCATACAAAACCATTGTGGTTTTTAAACCCTTATGAAGCAGATCCAATCGTATAAAAAGGGAACAGATGGATATCTGCTCCCCATTGTTTGTTATTTTGCATATTCAATTGCTCTGCTTTCACGGATAATGTTGACTTTGATTTGTCCTGGATAATCAAGATCTGCTTCAATTTTTTTGCAGATATCCCGTGCCAACGGAATCATTCGCTCGTCTTCAACCATCTCAGGTTTTACCATAATTCTGATTTCTCGTCCAGCTTGAATTGCAAAACACCGTTCAACACCGTTAAACGAAGAGGCGACTTCTTCAAGCTTTTCCAATCGCTTAATATAATTTTCTAGGTTTTCACGTCTGGCGCCAGGTCTTGCTGCAGAAATTGCGTCTGCTGCTTGAACAATACAAGCTATAACCGTTTTGGCCTCTACATCGCCATGATGTGCGTGAATCGCGTGGATAACCGCTTCGTTTTCTTTGTATTTACGAGAGATATCCACACCGATATCTACATGCGAGCCTTCAATTTCATGATCGAGCGCTTTACCAATATCGTGTAGGAGTCCTGCCCGTTTCGCAATAGTAGGATTGAGCCCTAACTCAGAAGCCATCATACCGGATAAGTAAGCTACTTCAAGGGAGTGATTTAAAACGTTCTGTCCGTAGCTTGTGCGGTAACGCAACCTACCTAATAATTTTACAAGTTCAGGATGGATCCCGCCGATCCCTGCCTCAATAACAGCTCGTTGCCCTTCTGATTTGATCGTAGAGTCAACTTCACGCCGTGCTTTCTCAATCATTTCTTCGATTTTTGCTGGATGAATACGACCGTCAGCAATTAAGCGTTCCAATGAAATTCTAGCAATTTCTCTGCGAACAGGATCAAAGCTTGATAGGGTGATCGCTTCGGGAGTATCGTCAATAATTAGATCAACGCCAGTCAATGTTTCAATTGAACGAATGTTCCGACCTTCTCGGCCGATAATTCTCCCTTTCATTTCATCGTTGGGAAGAGGGACAACGGAAATTGTTGCTTCCGCTACATGATCCGCCGCACAGCGCTGGATCGCTAAAGAAATAATTTCACGCGCTTTTCGGTCGGCTTCATCACGTGTTTGCTGTTCGAAATCCATAATTTTTACCGCTTTTTCATGAACAAGTTCGTCTTCTAAATTTTTAAGTAAATAATCTTTTGCCTGTTCCGCTGAAAAGCCTGAGATTCGTTCGAGCATTTCAAATTGGCTGTTTTTAACCGTTTCTGCTTCTTTTAATTTTTCTTCTGCCTGTTTGATTTTATTGGCGACTAGTTCCTCTTTTTTTTCTAAATTATCTAGTTTCCGATCAAGTGTTTCCTCTTTTTGTTGAATTCTGCGTTCTTGGCGTTGCACATCCTTGCGCCTGTCTGTCAATTCCCGCTCAGATTCATTTCGTAACCGATGGATTTCATCTTTTCCTTCTAATATCGCTTCTTTTTTCTTGGCGTCAGCAGCCTTAATGGCATCACTGATAATCTTTTTAGCTTCTTGCTCTGCGGACCCTATCTCGGCTTCCGCTACATTTTTTCTATGAGCTACTCCTAAAAAGAAACTTATAATGCCTACAGTAATACCGATTACTACAATAAGCAGTATTGCTAACCATGTTTCCAATGAACCTAGCACCTCCTTGCTGAGTTTTCATTCATTCTTTAATTATTCCTTCAATGAATTAGACCGGAGGAAAGGTTTACCAATTTGTTTTTTAAATAATATTCCGTGATTAAACGATCACAATTTTAAGTTTTAAATCTATAAAAAAGTTTTTCTTATGATATGGTTTAATTTTAAAATAATCAAAATAAAACAAAATAAAAACCAATCCTGCCAGAAAAAATTTGTTAGTGGAAGCATCTACTCAAGTTTACATGAAAAATGCATCCTAATTGCTATTGTATTACTTTATACGGCAAAATGTCAAGATAATTATTTCATCTGATAGCATATTTTATATTAGTTACTAAATTTACCAAGTTTTGAAGATTTCTAGAAAAATCTGCAAGATGACAAATATTTTGATATTTGTATAAAATACTGCTAAATAAAGAAAAGCCAGGAGATAAAATCCTAGCGATAAAAAACAATATATGAATGATCAAAAATTAGCTACAGTAATCCTCTAAAAGACGGGCGAGTTCAGATTGACTATTGACAACAATTCCTTTTTTAAGAACTTCTTGATCGGCATATGGGAGAGTGTTGACAGAGACACCGGTGTTTTTAAAGGGTTTGTCGTTTCCTTCTTCAAAGACAGCAACGCTGCCGTTGAAGTTTTTTATAACATATGTTAAACTGGACGAGACTGTAGAACTAGGAGTATCATTTGTTGATGCACTTTTGATATTTGGCAGAATTAAAAAAGAAGTAATAAGGCAAATAGCAACGATTAGACTCGACACCGTAATTAGTTTTTTCATAAAAAGC
>CAKSKO010000149.1 GCA_934465125.1 uncultured Eubacteriales bacterium | reverse complement strand
GTACCGTCTCATTGTGTGTACTGGACTTTCTGGTGTTCCTTTTCCCTCCACGTTTTCTGTCATAATCACTTCTACGATTTTTGCTTTCATTTTTTTCACCTCACTTTGTTGTAATTGCTTTTTTCGTTGTTATCTCCTATACTGAGAATACAGGCTCCTGCCAGAGCCAAGTTCAATAGAAAGGAGTATATTATGTATCAATCAAAAATCATTTTCAGCAACAACGATGAACTTGTCTTATCTTCTGATGATGTTTTGATAGGTGTCGAATTATGTCATGATACCGATGAGCCATTTCCATCTATGAGTAAAACCGTCACATTAGAAGGTTCACATCATGATGGATTAATTCCATCTATTCTTTCGATTGTTTGCCAATATCCGTATTTTTATGGTCCTGACGGAATCGAAACAATCTATAATTCATCTGCCATTGTAAAAATCGAAAATATTTAAGTATCTTTGGAGGGACATCTAAGTTCCTCCAGATCTTTTTCCAAACAATCCGCAAATTTTTTCTTCACGCATCGTCCAATTTCTGCATGTCTATACGCTATTTCATTGCTTCTTTTTTTACAGTTCCGCTTTAACTCCGCATAGTTTTTTGATATTGCTTTCAGCTTTTCGTATTCATCCTGAATTATTTTGTTTATCTGAAAAACAATAGGTTCTTGATTTTGTAACTGCTCAAGATTTGCATCTGCCACTACTCTCCACCTTCTTTCTGTTGTAATTGCTTTTTTCGTTTCTTTCTCCTATACTGAAATCACAGGGTGTTGCAGCACCCACGTTTCAAAGAAAGGAGTTTTCTCATGAATGCAAATGAAATTTTATTAAGTCAAGGATCTTACAACCTTTTGAAACATATATCCAAACATCCCAATTTTTCTCCGGCTGAGGATTCTGTTTTTTCTATGGATTGTTTGCAACAATTATGTGAATACGGATTAATTTTTGTCTCAGTTAACACCATATTTGTAAATTCTTTTGATTCCGTTTCGTCTTACTCCATAACAGAATTGGGAAAAGGATACCTGCGCTACAGAAAAAATGAATTACTGAAGGAATGGATTCCTTATATCATTACAACTTGCATTTCTGTTTTATCTCTCATGAAGTCCTACGGGCACGGAATTGATGACATTATTATTTGGTGTATGCAGCAATTAGCGCGATAATTGAAATAATTGCTGGAATCAACCAAGGGTATCTTTCAAAAAAATCTGAAACCGTTATCTTTGGCGGTTTCTTTTTCTTGCCATAATTTTTCATCCTTCTCACTCCTTTCTGTGGTTGTAATTGCTTTTTTCGTTGCATTTTCCTATACTGAAATCACAGGGTGTTGCAGCACCCAAGTTTCAAAGAAAGGAGGACTATCAAATGAGACCTGATTCACCTATAACAGAACTTTCTCAAGTAAAAAATATTTACACTGAATGTATGGCTACTATCCAAGATCAAATCAGCCGAGCAAATGTGGATAGTGATACAAAAATCATTCTTGACTCTATTGCTCAGCAAAATTGTTATGTTTTTTCAAGCATTATCGAATATCTTGAGAATCAATAGTCGCTGACTTTGTATCGCATTCTTCCACTTCAATTTTTATTTGTGTAGGAATGCGATACAAAATCTTGCTTGCTTCCTCAATCAATCCTCTCGCTTCTTCCAAAGCTTTAATTGTCTGTTCTTTTCCAGTAATGTTTACTAACATTTCTTTCACCTCCATGTATCAATGTAGTTGCTGCAGTTGTCGCTGTAATTTCGTTATCTTAATAGTCAAAGATATTTCATTGATTGCGACCGAAAAGGTCGCAATCGCCATTGCTATAATCATTATTCTGTCTAGCTCACTCATTCTCTTCTCACTCCGCTCTGCTTCCATAACGGCTTTTGAAATCAAATTAAATTTGATTTTTAGGGTAAAAAAATATACTTCAATGGCATCCTGTACATTTCGCTTAACTCTCGGCACTGTGAAATTGTAGGTTCTGTCTTTCCTTTTTCCCAATTGACAACCGTATTTTTAGATACATGCATTTTTTTCGCCACTTCATCTTGCGTCATGCCTACATTAACCCTAGCTGCTGCCAGAGAAATCTGCAATGTTTCCATTTTTTTAATTCACCTCTTTCTTTTCCCCGTATAGCCGATAGGACAGCTATAGACTGATTATTTTCTCTTTACCAGATTTGCCAGTAACACAACCATAACAATATCTAATGCAATCTGAATAATATCCATTGTTATTCCAAACATAGTTTTCACCGCCTTTCGACTTATTTCAAAATATATCTTGACAATGAACCATATAAAAGGTATTTTTTTCTAGGAGGGAGATTTCTCTCCCTCCACCATATTTTATTTGATCAGTTTATTGATTAAATCAATGATTTGACCAATTAAACTGATTATGGCTGTGACAAGTGCGATACTTGCGATATCGTGCTTGTCTTTTTTATTGCCTTTCTTTTGGCTCATTGTTTTCACCTCCCTGTCATTTGATGATTTAAGTATAAATCAAATTTAATTTGATGTCAATACCAAAATCAAATTTTTTTTGTTTTTTTGTTGCCATTTATCAATTTATATTGTATTATAACATTAAAAGGAGGGATACCAATGACCGAAATAGATCAGAAAAGAATTTTTTCAAAAAATTTGAATTATTTTTTATCTAAATATAATAAAACTCAAAAAGAAGTTGCAGATGCCATTTCTGTATCTCCGCAAACATTCAATACATGGTGTAAAGGAATTGCACTTCCTCGAATGGGTAAAGTTCAAAGATTAGCTGATTATTTTCATATAGAAAAATCCGATTTAATAGATGAACGACTTCCCGCTTCTACAGACGATTCTTCTTTATCCGGCAAGAAACAACGCTCAAGAGGAGTTGTCATTAACATCTACGGTCGTGTTGCCGCTGGCATACCTATCGAAATGATCGAAGATATCGTTGATACAGAAGAAATCTCTGAGGATATGGCAAAAACTGGCGAATATTTTGGATTGATTATAAAAGGCAACTCTATGCTTCCTAACATATGCGATGGTGATATTGTTATCATCCGCTGTCAGGAAGACGCAGAGAACGGTGATACTGTTATTGCAACGGTCAACGGAAATGATGCCACCTGTAAACGTCTTCGTAAATATAAAGATGGTATTGAACTGATTTCAAATAATCCATCTTACGATCCAATGTACTTTTCTAATCAAGATGTTGCAGAAAAGCCTGTAAAAATTCTTGGCAAAGTTGTGGAACTTCGCAGGAAATTATAATTCCAGCATTGCTGGTACTTAAACGGGAATAGAAAGGAGAAAAACATGAATGCTTTAGAAAAATTGGTTGAACAAAACCGATTACCAATTCTTTTTATTGGTTCTGGTTTATCGAAACGATACTTATACAAGTATCCAAATTGGGACGAATTATTAGAAATGGCTTTCAAAAAATATAATTCAGATTTATTTCAACTTCAAAAACATAAAGATTCCCTTTCAAGGGCTGGTGCATCTGCTTTTGAAGTCAACATCAAACTGGCGTCTACTATCGAAAATGAATTTAATGCTGCATTTTATGACAGAAAAATTAAAATTGGAAATAGTAAAAATCCTAATTGGGTTCGCAGAGGCATTTCTCCATTTAAAATGTATTTAGCAAACTACTTTAAAAAAGCACAGCTATTCCGCAGAAAAGATTTGGAAATTGAGTTATCAAAATTTAAAGCCTTAAAATCAAAAATATCAGCTATTATCACCACCAATTATGATCTATTTCTGGAAATCGAAATTTTTCCCGATGATTATACTGTCTTTGTAAATCAAAGTGACCTATTTGGTGCTGACAGCTATAATATTGCTG
>CAKSKO010000148.1 GCA_934465125.1 uncultured Eubacteriales bacterium | reverse complement strand
ACCTTATATAGATCTCGATCAAACTCTTTTTTCATATTCAACGCTTCTGTAATATCAAAATCTACAATTCTCCCCTGTTGCATTGCCACCACACGGTTCCCTTTTTCTTCCAATAACAATTGAACCGCCTTTGCACCCATTTTACTAGCCACCACACGGTCGCGAAGCGTCGGAGATCCACCGCGCTGTACATGCCCTAGTATCGTAGCTCTTGACTCAATTCCGGTTCGTCTCTCGATTTCTTTTGCGATTTTATCGACCCCGCCGATTCCTTCTGCAACAATAATAATAAAATGTTTTTTACCTGTCATCTGCGTAAATCGAATACGTTTAATCACATCAACTTCAAAATCATATTGAATCTCAGGCACTAAAACAGCCGTTGCACCTACTGCGATCCCTGTCTGAAGTGCGATATCCCCGCACCTGCGTCCCATTACTTCAACAACACTGCAACGGTCATGTGACTGCGCGGTATCACGGATTCTATCAACCATTTCCATAGCCGTATTCATCGCGGTATCAAAACCTACCGTATATTCACTACACTGAATATCATTATCAATTGTCCCCGGAATACCAACACAAGGAATCCCCGCGTTCGTCAAATCCCTAGCGCCTCGAAACGATCCATCACCACCGATTACTACAACGCCGTCGACTCCCAGATCTCGGCATGTCTTAGCTGCTTTTTCTACTCCTTCTGGTGTATTAAATTCAGGGCTTCTCGCCGTAAAAAGCATCGTACCGCCCCGATGAATAATATCAGAAACGCTGCGAAGATTCATTTCAAATACGTCTCCGCTAATCAATCCATTATACCCGTGATGTACTCCTATTACACGCATCCCACTGGAGATCCCTGCTCTGGCTACTGCACGAACCGCAGCGTTCATTCCTGGAGCGTCGCCGCCGCTAGTCAGCACTGCTATTACTTTCTTATCCATAACATAAGCCTCCTAAACTTTTCAAGTGTTATTATTATAATAAACTTGACTAAAATAAGCAACAATAAATTTTATAAAACAGTAATCTTAACAAAACCAAATATTATTTTTGGTGTCATTTCCGCACCACGATATTTTTGTCCCCTAATCTTTCCTTGAGCTCCTTTACCAAAACATCGTTTAAATCTACCCATAGTTTACGAGGGGCTAGCATTAATTTTTTTGTATCGGAAACAAAAAAATAAACTGGCATTTTGCCTTCAAAAATACTGATAAGCAATTTTGCTCGATTATACGATTCTGTTTCTAAATTTTTAACTTTGATAAAAAGACCTTTTCTCTCGTTTTTTTTATCTTTTGATGAATTCTCTGAACTATCCCTGTTTTCGTTTTCCATCACAGGAAAAACTTGTTCACAAATTAATTTTGCTTCCTCTTCTTCCCTGACACTGATCCGAGCTTGGATTTTTATTACATTTCCTTCAATTAAAAGATAGGAGTACTCATTCAGTGTCTGAGGAAAAACGAGCATTTCGATCATACCATACATGTCTTCTAAGCTAACAAACGCCATTGTGCTATTACTTCTCGTTGTTTTTAATTTTACAGTCGATACAATCGCCAATATTGTTACGCGATCGCTATCATGGTATTTTCCATCTTGTTCTTTTGTAGAGTCTAAAATTGTACCAATCCTTGCCGCTCCAATTTTTTCAGCAATCTTTGCATACTCCGCCATCGGATGCCCTGACAAATACATCCCTGTAATATGCTTTTCCATCGCAAGCAGTTCAGCAATCGGAAATTCCTGAATCTTTGGAAGATCCGGCCCTTTGTTTCCTTCGTTTTGAGACGGTTGATCAAAAAATCCGATCTGCCCTTCCAGATTTTTTTTCTTTTCAGCATCCAATCCATCCAGCACAGTTCCCATCACCGATAGCATCTGATGCCGGTTTGCATCCAGCTGATCGAGCGCGCCACATTTAATTAAGCTTTCTAGCGCGCGCTTATTCATATCTTTTCCATGCATCCGTTTACAAAAATCATAAAAAGAAACAAATGGTCCGCTTTCTTCCCTTTCTTTTAAAATACTATGAATAAACGCAACTCCGAGGTTCTTGATCGCTAACAAGCCAAAGCGAATATTCTTGTCTGAAACAGTAAATCCAATTTGACTTTCATTTACATGTGCTGGTAAAACCTTGATTTGTAACCGTTCGCATTCCGCAATATACGACGAAACTTTATTCGTATTATCGAGGACGCTCGTCAACAGTGCTGCCATATATTCCCGCGGATATTTACACTTCAGCCAAGCCGTCTGATAAGAAATCATCGCATACGCTGCTGCATGAGATTTATTAAATGCATATGAAGCAAAGCTTTCCATCTCAGAAAATATCTTAACCGCAGTTGCTTCACTCACCCCACGGCGGATACATCCTTCCACTTCCACCGTGCCATCATCGTTTACAAGCCCATAGATGAAGATTTTTCGTTCCTTCTCCATGACGCTCGCTTTTTTTTTCGACATCGCGCGCCGTACAATATCAGCCCGTCCCAAAGAATACCCGGCAAGATTCCTGAAAATCTGCATCACCTGTTCTTGATAAACGATGCATCCGTATGTAACATCTAAAATGTTTGAAAGCAATGGATGGTCATAGGAAACCTTCTCTGGATGGTGTCTGTTTTCAATATACCTTGGAATCGATTCCATCGGTCCTGGACGATAAAGAGAAATAACAGCGATTAGATCTTCAATATTCTCCGGTTTTAATTGAGAAAGTACATTTTTCATCCCAGCCGATTCGAATTGAAATACACCTTCTGTATCCCCTTTAGAAAACAGATCAAACACCTGCTGATCATCTCCAATTTCGTCTAGCGAAAAAGAGGGGGCACTTTTTTTGATCATCTTCTCTGCATCATGTAAAACCGTCAGATTTCGAAGTCCTAAAAAGTCCATCTTCAGCAGACCTAATTCTTCCAAAGTCGTCATCGTGTATTGTGTGACGATCGCCTCATCGTTTTTCGCAAGCGGAACATAATGACTTACGGGTTGCTCTGTAATGACAACACCCGCCGCATGTGTGGAAGCATGCCGCGGCATCCCCTCAATCTTTCTAGCCATGTCGATTAGTTCTTTGATCTTGGGATCGGTATCATATTTTTCCTTTAACTCTAAGGATACCTTAAGAGCCTTATCGATCGTCATCCCGAGCTCCATGGGTACCAATTTGGCTACAACGTCTACAACAGCATACGGCACCGCCATCGCTCTTCCAACGTCACGAATAGAACCTCTTGCCGCCATTGTACCGAATGTAATAATCTGCGCTACATGATCCGCGCCATATTTTCTAACAACATAATCGATAACCTCTTGCCTTCGTTCATAACAAAAATCGATATCAAAGTCCGGCATGCTAACCCGTTCCGGATTCAAAAATCGTTCGAACAAAAGATGATACCGGATCGGATCAATCCCTGTAATTCCGATGCAATACGCCGCTAGGCTTCCCGCTCCAGATCCCCTGCCAGGACCTACAGCAATCCCGACAGATTTCGCATAACGGACAAAATCGTGCACGATCAAATAATAATCAACATATCCCATCTTATGAATCGTTTCGAGTTCATACTCAAGACGGTCAACTAAAGATTGATCGGGATTCTCTCCATAATGACGGTATAATCCCTCATAACATCCTTCTTTAAAGTAAGCAAAATGATCTTTTCCATCCGGAACGTCAAAATGCGGTAGTTTTGTATTTCCAAACTCAAACTCCATATTGCAGCGACCTGCAATTTTTCCGGTATTCTCAATCGCTTCTTGACAACTCTCAAACAGGACTCGCATTTCTTCTTCACTTTTCAAATAAAATTGATCCGACGCAAACTCCATCTTATTTTCATCAGCTATA
>CAKSKO010000147.1 GCA_934465125.1 uncultured Eubacteriales bacterium | reverse complement strand
GAAGTTCACCATGCCTTCTTCCTCTTTTCCCAGATAAATGATAGATGAGTCTTTACCTAGCGTAGTTAAATCTACATCTGGTAAATTTGAATGATATCCTGCCTGTATCATGTAGTTGTCCAGCTCGCTGAAATCGAGGAATTTTCCTCCGATTTCATCTTTAATTTCCTTGATTGATTTCATTTAAACTTGTCCTCCTGTCTCCGCCTTAACCGGCGGCTTTTCTTTCATAGTTCATATTGAGTAGAAGTTCATCTGTTTTCTGTCTGATCAGATTCTTAATCTCTTCCTCTGGCATATCGCTGGCTTTATGATGAATTCCATTAATACGGATGTTTCTTGTTACCAGTTTGATTTCTGTCATTTCATCACCTCTCTCTTGTATGCTATGTAATATGGTTGTCTCTGGTTATTCTTTCTTTAGAATTGCTTTACAAAGTTTTAAGCACATTGTCGAACAGCTTTCATTGACTTTTCTTTATGATTCTCCTATGCTTGTATTACAGGGTACTGGCATACCCGAGTATATACAGTAAGGAGGTGATTTTTATGAACCCTTTGACTTTTTTGTCCCAACTTACTGCGTCTGATTACATCGAGATTTTGGGCATTATTGTTTCTTTAATCTGCTCAATTGTTGCAATAGTGATCTCTATAAAAACACTAAAGCAAAACTCTGAAATGATTGAAAATTCTACGCGTCCCTATATAGGTGTTTATTTAGCCAGTACTTACATTCGAGATGTAACCTGCTATCTTGTTGTTAAGAATTTTGGCCAAAGCAGCGCTTTTATTGAATCCTTTTCATATGATTTTGATTTAAAAAGCGTTACTGATGTCCCAAATTATCATCCATTCGGTAACATTGAAAACAGCACTTTTATGCCGCAGCAGTCAAATAAATGTTTTATTGAACTAGGCAAAATCCTTGAAAAGACAGATCAGATCAACTTTCATATCGTATATCGTTCTGGTCTTCATAGATATGAAGATGATATTTCTGTCAAACTCAATTCAAGGATTGGTGATTTTGTAAATCACAACACTTCAAAAAACAAGGAGTTGACTATCATTTCAGAGACATTACAAGACGCTTACATCTCTTCCCTATAACTTTATTTTTGCGCCCTTAGTAATTTCTTTTGCTTCATCTAAGATGTAACTAACTACATCTCCTGTCTGTAATTCTTCTGGAAGTGCAGACAGGATTGTAGTTACTGCCTTCTTTGCAATCTTTTGAGCTTCTTTGTCTTCCATGTACTTTCCTGCTATTGTTCTAATTTGTGGCATCTATTTCTCACCTCTTTCTTTTATCCTGCTCTCTTCTCCTGAAGGTCCATTGTGTCTCTCATTCTGAGAAGCTCTGCTCCTGTTCGGATTAATTCCAGTGATTTACGATCCAGACCTTTCAGAAGTTCTGTTGTTTCTACTAAGAGTTTTCTAGTTTCATCTGTCATTTGTTTCACCTCGCTTTCTGTTTCCTTTGGTTACATTATAATTGCCTTCGGTCACATTGTCAACTATATTTTGTTGCCTTCGGTAACTTTTTCTATTGACTTTCATATATGAGGGTGGTATTCTTGTTTTAAAGTCAATAAAGGAGGTGAGCAAATGACACAGGGTGAACGTGTCAAAATGGTTCGTGAGTCAAAACACCTGACCTTGGATCAATTCGGTGAAAAATTAGGTGTTACTAAGACTGCCATCTCAAGAATCGAAAATGGTACGCGTGGTCTTACAGAGCAAATGCTTAAAGCTATTTGCCGAGAATTTAGCATTAACGAAAAATGGTTGCGAACCGGCGACGGTGACATGCCCCAGAAACTTTCCGAGGATGAAGAAGTTGCAGATCTGGTATCAGATATTTTGGAAGATGGAAAAAATAACGCTTTCTATAGCATTATTTTAGAGATTATTCAGATTTATAAAGAACTTTCTCCTTCGTCTCAGGAAGCATTAAGAGAGTTCAGCAGAAAATTAGCTGAAAATTTAAGCAAGAAAAAAGAGGACTAACGTCCCCTTTTCCTTTCGAGATGGTTTTTCAACAAAATGCGAAGTTGTTTCAGAAATTTTTCATCTGATTCATCCAGCCTGTTTAACATCTCGATAATGATTTTCTTGTACTCTTCGTGATTCATAATATGTACCTCCATTTCTTTTTTCTGTATTGTAGAACAGTTTCTCTTCTCGCACTTCTGGTACGAGAAAAAGCGCCTCTTCTATATACTTCTATAAACAATACGAATGGAGGATATTTATATCACACTTTTAAAACTAATCGTCCGGTGTGCCGGACACTTATTCAATTTTACTTATATTCCGACTCAAATAAATCGGTAATTCGCACTTTTAGTGCTTTTGCGAGCAGTTCCATGTTATCCAGCGTTGGAGAATGTTTCTCGTTCATAATATCACTGATTGTTGATCTGGGAACCCCGGACATGATTGAGAGCTGTCGCACTGAAATGTTTTTGCTATACATAATTTCATCTAATAATATCTTCATGATCTTATCTTTTGGCAAAAGCATTTTTATTATACTGGAATATAATTCCAGGTTACCAAGAAGGAGTTTTTAGTTATGAGTTCTAAGCCTTCTAAAAATGATGGTAGCTGCCTGGGATATTTCATTGCATTAGCTTTTATATATTATATTTACGATAAATACGGTGCTATAATTGGAGGATTTTTTAAAGGTATTTTAATAGTTGTTGCCGCAGGTGTTCTGATCTGGCTTGCTTTCTTCATAATATTCAAAATTATTGAAGCGATTTTTAATTATATTTCTAACAAGAATAGCTCTGATCCAGAGGACACTCCAAAGGCAACTGTCTGTGATGATATTATTTTAAATTCATCTTTTCAAGAACAGGTAACTGATACTATTCCCATTCCTTTAACTAAATTTGAAATAGATGAAAATCATATTTCTGATTATATCAAGCATTGTCGTCAACAGCTTAATGAAGCAGCACATTTAGCAGATATTGTAAACACAACTACCGACCGAAAAGAGTTTTTCTCTTCTTTTGACGAAATCACTTTAATCCTAAACTCTTTAATGGTTTTCGAAGGTGTAATTGATTTTGCAACTCTTCCATCCAAAATGTTAGAGGAAATTGTAGCAAATAAGAAAAAATCTATTGAAGCATTGGAAAAACGTATCGAAGAAAAAGAAAAGCTATCAGTAGAAAAAGTTACTTCTGATCAAAATAATTTATCCAACGCCAAATTATATGATCATATAGTTAGTTCATATACAAACAATTTATATGATAATCATTATGAATATTATAATGGTAAGTTTGATTATATGACAGGCGAAGACTTCGAGGAGTATTGTGCTCATCTATTACATGAGGTTGGTTTTTTAGATGTAACTACAACTTCTGCAAGTAACGATTTTGGAGTAGATATTTTAGCTAAATACAACAATGTCCTGTATGCATTTCAATGTAAACGTTATTCTTCGAGTATTGGCATTAAGGCCGTGCAAGAAGTATCTAGCGGAATGAAATACTATCACGCAAATGTAGGCATCGTAATCACAAATCAATATTATACTTCTCAAGCCCAGGAGTTAGCTTCTGCTGTAGGTGTTATTTTGTGGGATAGAGATTTTTTACAGAAATTAATTAAAGCATCTATTGAAGGAACTGATTTGTTACCTTTAATGCTTGGTTCAAATCAAACTTATTAATTAAAAAAACCGCCCCTGCTGGTAACAAGGACGGCGATCAGGACCTCCGAAGAGATCTCATTCTTTTGGCAAAGATATTGTATCATCTTCGGAGACAGCATGCAAGGCAAACATTTGTATGCTGTTATTTTTGTACTTAAAATTTCATATTTTATAAAATAAAACCGAGGTGATAT
>CAKSKO010000146.1 GCA_934465125.1 uncultured Eubacteriales bacterium | reverse complement strand
GGTTAAGGATCTCCGGCTGCGATTGATAGAGCTTTGTTATATGACAGAAGAGGCTAATTATTATTATGATAAAGCAACCCAAGTAGCGATTTCAGAGTTTCAGAGTATAGTTGGACTCGAGAAAACAGGCAAAGCTGATAATATTACTAGAGAGAAACTTTACGGAAAAGACGCCCCGGTAAATCCCAATGCGGGGACTTTGAAAGAAGGAGTAGAGGGGGAAGCGGTTAAAGTACTTCAACTAAGGCTGATCGATCTTCGTTATACAATAAAAGAACCAGATGGAATTTTTGACTCGGAAACAGCTGAGGATGTTAAATGGTATCAATCTGCGTCTAATAAGGAACCGAATGGCGTGATGAAAACAAAAGATCTGGAAGTTCTATATTCTGATGATGCAGTAAAATCTCCTGAGTATCTCAACTTAAAGAAGGGATATAAAGGCGACGATGTTAAGGTTCTACAAGAAAAACTACACACTCTTGATGCGTTAGAAAACCAGCCAACAGGTGTATTTGAGGAGCATACAGAAACAGCGGTAAAGGCGGTGCAAAAGGAGTATGCTCAGCCGGTAACAGGAATAGCTTCTCCTGAGTTCGATGAATTACTTGATTCTGCCATTTTTGATCAAAAAAGTAAACAAGCAGTGCAAGCTATTATTTTCAAGACGTCTGAAGTTTCCAGTAAGGCGTTAGCGGAAGTGAAGTCACCAGAGGTGACTTATCTAAAAGATGGAGAATTTCTCATTGAGATTGTTTGGGGAGCGTTTCTACTTTTTTCCGTTGCTGGTGGTGCGTTTCTTGTGTTTTGTCTAAGAAGTAATCCTGCTTGGCTACATACGTTGAGAAAAAAATATCTTAGAATTAAACAGATGATAAAGAGATAATATAGCACTTTTTAGTAAAACAGCACCCGTAAAATACTTACGAGTGCTGTTTATTATAGAATAATTGATTCATAATGTGTCTTGCGCTAAGGGGTGTATCAGTAAAAAGAGTTTTGTTTTCGTATGTAAGTTGCGAAAAATGTCGAATATTAGCTATAATACGATCAAAATAATGAAAGGCATTTGAAGAAAGTAAAAGAAAGTTGTTTGAACGCATCTGAAGATTCCAAGGAACATTTAGATAAAAAGGTGCAATTTTCGTCAGGACCTAATTGTGTTAACGATGATACCTTATCAGATATGGCGCAGTTGTATGGAAATCAAAATATGATGGAATACTTAAATCAGCAAAGAGAGCCAGACCAAGATTTCATCCCCACATCTGTTAATGTGGATTTTTCTTCAGCTATCTTACAAAGATATACACATGAAGGGAGTGAAGTTGTAACTCCTAGGCAGATGTATTCAATTACTCCAACGTTAGAACAAGAACAGTCTCCAATAGATAATGAGCAATTTAAGGAAGAAAAGAGACCTGAAAATGACACAGAGCCAATTGATGAAGAGATAGCAAAGGAAGATAAGAATTTTAATTGGACAGTGTTACAGAGTAAGCCTACAAAATTACAATGTGTTTCACCAAAAATCGGGAGCAATCAATGCAATTTAGACAGAACCTTTAGAGCAAAGAGATCGTCTACAGATCTCCCAAGCAAGAGAAAAGGCAAGAGATCACCTAGGAACATCAAGGGGAAAAATCGCTTCTTAAGAGAAGCACATTTACCAAACGGCAATTCAATTGTGCAGAAAAGGAAGTAACAGATATTTTATCAAAAAAAGAAAATTTAGATGAGTTATATGCACCGTCATCACCTGTAAGAAGAACTTCGAAGTTTAATAAGCAAATTGGAGATTATAAGGAAAGTCATAAAACTTACTACTTCCAGATTGGTAAATTGGAAAAAAGCATTGTATTGCTAGGAAGGGTAAAGTTATGCCAGGGGTTTATTTCTATGAGAAGGTCTTGCAAAAGATTGATGAAAGTGAGTGCGTAACAGAAATAAACCAACTATTTCAGGGAGGTTAATCAAATTCAAAAGTTGCAAACGACTTATATGCGCTTATTGTGGGGTATGAAGGAGCAGCAAGAAGCATACATAACATTGCAGTTGCAGATATCTTTTTTCAAAGCTATAACGTGTTAAAAACATGTAATCCCCAAAAAGATTTATTCAAACTTATGCACAAGTATTTAACCTTTATGTCAGCAGGGGGAGCAAAGAAATCGAAGGAATATACGCCTGATAAAGACGAACTTTAAATGTTTATAGCTTCTTGTAAAAGTCGAGGAATAGATACAAAAAATTTGGGCAATGGCGCGGACGTTATTAAGAAGATGACAGAAAAAGTTTTAGAGAATTCAAATATTAAAAATATAGATCATAAATAAATACGGAGGAACAGGGAGACGTATTGACTTTTTTTACTTTTCCATCTATATTCATACTATTAAGCGGTTATTGTATTTTAATGATTTAATATTCAGAATATATGTTTTCTATACAGATTGTGTAGTGTTTTTTATGAAAGTTTTCAGTTGATTTTTTTGAAAAGGAGATGCATAAATGGAAAGAGACTGCATCATTTCACTGCGTGATATCTCTGTTTCATTTGACGGAGAAGTAATTCTACAAAAGTTAAATTTAACGATCCGTGATGGAGAATTTGTCACTCTATTAGGACCGTCTGGCTGTGGCAAAACAACAACGCTTCGGATTATTGGAGGATTTGTGCGTCCGGATCAGGGAGATGTCCTTTTTAACGGAAAGCGTATCAATGAGCTTCCTGCGCATAAAAGGGCGGTGAATACCATTTTTCAAAAATACGCTTTGTTTCCTCATTTGAATGTGTATGAAAATGTTGCGTTTGGGATGCGTGTTCAGAAGAAATCGGAGCAGGAGATCAGAGAAACAGTTAAAGAGATGCTAAAAATGGTTAATTTGAGCGATTATGCAAGACGCAGTGTTGACTCTCTTTCTGGCGGTCAGCAGCAGAGGATTGCGATTGCCAGAGCGCTTGCAAACCGCCCGAAGATATTGCTTTTGGACGAGCCTTTGGGAGCGCTAGATTTAAAATTACGAAAAGACATGCAAGTGGAACTAAAGAATATTCAGCATCAGACAGGGATTACCTTTGTGTTTGTGACGCATGACCAGGAAGAGGCGCTTTCGATGTCCGACACGGTTGTGGTAATGGATAAAGGGAAAATTCAGCAGATCGGAACCCCGCAAGACATCTATAACGAACCAAAGAATGCGTTTGTTGCTGATTTTATTGGAGAAAGTAATATCATTGATGGCGTCATGCACAAAGATTATCTTGTGGAATTTGCGGGCAGAAAATTTTCTTGTCTTGACAAAGGATTTATGGAGGAAGAACCTGTTGATGTCGTAATCCGCCCTGAGGATATTGAAGTGGTTCCCCCAGTCGAAGGGCATATTTCAGGGATTGTATCTTCTGTTACATTTAAAGGGGTACACAATGAGATTATTGTTGATGTGGATGGCTTTAAGTGGATGATTCAATCAACAGAATTTGAGCGCCCTGGGGATGAAATCGGGATGATTTTGCAGCCCGATGATATTCATATTATGAAAAAATCCGTTTATTCCGGAGAATACGGGGACTATAGTGCGTTTAGCGACGAGATATATGAAGAGCAGCATGGAAAAGGAGAAATGGAGGAGGCGAAATGAAATCAAAAGCTGCTGCCGCGCCACATGTTGTGTGGTCGGCTATTTTTATCGTCATTCCGATGGTTTTAATCTTATTTTTTGCATTTACAGATAAAAGCGGAACTTTTACGCTTGATAATCTGATTCGAGTAGGGAATTATTCAAGCGTGTTTTTGCGTTCGATTTGGTTAGGAGTGATTGCAACGGTGATCTGTCTCTTGTTAGGATACCCATTTGCCAGTATCATATCTCATAT
>CAKSKO010000145.1 GCA_934465125.1 uncultured Eubacteriales bacterium | reverse complement strand
GCAGATATGCGATATCCGGAGTGAACAATTGTTCGATTACTTTCGTATCAATTCTCTCAAGAGTTCCCAGTTTCACGATCACCCTCGACAATAACATAATACTTAAATATCCCGGATTCTTTTGAACCCTCGGATCCTTGAGTGGTAAAATTTCGTCAGCAGCCGTTGCAAGTCTCATAACTCCACGTTTGTGCACTTCACCATTTTCATCAATGTAGCCTTTTGGTAATTCAAATGGTATTTCTGTTTTAAATGACATAGTTTTCTCACTTTCTCCTTGTTCTTTTTATAATGTTAAAAGAAATTAACACCACTTATAGAATAGCAAAATTCACGTATATTTGCAATACAATAATCTTATTATATAAAACTTACCATCACAAAACTGATAGAAGTATGCCATTACACCACCTTATTTAGGTGGTGTAATGAAACAATACTCTATTGATTAAAACTATTTATTAGCTTTCACGTTTAATTCCTTCGTGAGCAAGTTCTAGTGTTTCCATCGCAATCTCAGAAGCATTACCGTTGAGGTCAGGACCTGTGTATTTTACGGCCCAAACATTACGGACAGTCCAAGTTGCAACAGCTGTATCACCAGTATTGTCCATGAGTTCGATTGTCATCGTCTCTGTTTTGTTAATACCACCGTTGATACCTTTCTCAATCCACGCATAGAATTCGTTGCTATCAGAAACACCCCTCTTTAAAGTGATATTTCCATACTTAATTAAACCGGGGAATTTCTGAGGTGTGATATAGGAATCATCACCTGCTCTATACTCAACGACATCATATGTTGCATCGAATCCCGAAGCTTCCGAGAATGCTGCAGATCCAATATCATCTACTGTTACCTTAAATCTAAAGTTTCTATAAACTTGTGTTGTTGCATCAGCCATTTAAGATTTGCACTCCTTTCTCTAAATTATTCTCCTGTTTTCTGAGTAATGCGGAAGATTACAAACTCAGCAGGTTTTACAGGTGCTACACCGATTACGCAGATCAATCTACCGTTATCGATATCATCCTTGCTCATTGTGCTAGGTCCGATATCTACGAAGAACGCATCCGATGCTGAATTACCGGCCAAAGCGCCACCTCTCCAGATTCCTTCGAGGAATACTTCAATCGTTCTTCTTACTCTGATCCATAGCACTTCATCATTGGGCTCGAATACAACCCAGTTGGTGTTCGCTTTGATGGATTCTTCAAGGAAGATAAACAAACGTCTTACGTTGATGTATTTCCATAATGGCTTAGAGGTTGCTGTTCTTGCACCCCAAACTCTGATTCCTGATCCCGGGAATCTCCTAATCAAGTTAACGCCCTTCGGATTCAGGAGATCTTGTTCGCCAACATTGTAGTTGCAATAGAGTCCTGTACAATTTGCAACAGTCTCATTTGCTGGAGCCTTATGTACGCCTCTTGATGCGTCACTTCTTGCAAAAATACCCATAATTGAGCCAGACGGTGGAATAAAGGTATTTTTCTTATCGAGCGGATCAAACACTTCGAGCCATGGATGATACATTGCACAGTAGTCACTGTCAACAATATCTCTGTGAGCCATAATATCTGTTACTGATTTGCTTTCCTTTGGCATGTCTAAAATTGCAAAGCGGCTTCCTAAGTTTTCACAATGTGATACTAAAGAGAGCTGCACGTTTGGAGCAACGATACCAGGAACCGCTAACAGGCTTACGTCGCTGTTATCTAGGAATGCCTGGATTCCAGTACGAGAACCCGGTCCTTTGTCAATTCCGATGAAATCTCCATCCGAAAGAGCTGCCGCAGTTCCGTTTGAACCGTTTTTCAAATTGATTCTGACAATATCTTTTTCGATACCGAATACTTCCTGCACAATGTTAATCGGTGCAATCGGTAATGTATTTGCTTTTACTTTGATATCTACGATTTCAGATTTTGCCATTTGCTTTTCGATAAAGTTCGGAATAGAAACATTCATCGAAACACACTCGTATGTCTCAACAATTTCATCATACTTTACTTCAATGTTTAGTTCACAAGTTTTAATTGTAACTGCAGGCAATAGATTTTTATCAACAACGTCTGCTGCGAAAGGAGCTTCAAATGTAATAACATTATCATCTACAGCTGTAATAATGTTATATTCCGGTGAACCTGCTCCTTCTAAAACAACAACATCGCCAACATTAAATCCGACTGCACTCTTTGCCTGGTAGGCACCTGCACCTAAATCTTCGAAAACCTGTGTTTTCGCTTTGCTGGCTTCACTAAACTTTACAGAAATAGAATTTCCCCAAACTCCTGGGTTCTTGGCTTTGATATCAATGATATCATCTTGTCCGTCAGCGCAAACGCTAGCAGCGATTTTCGCATCTGGGGGAGCAACTCTCATAATAAATGCACGAGAACCACCGTTTGCAAAGAAATGGTTTACTGCATACGCTAAATAGCGATATTCACCAAACTCATTTTCCTGTAGATATCCTCCATACTTGCGATTAAAATCTGCTGGATTTGTTACTAGCACAGGTGCGCCTGATACGTTACCTTTTTCAGCAAGTCCAACAAAACCTGCTGTGCTTGTGCTGACTCCTTGCATAGGTGCGGAGCCACTGTCAAATTCTTCAACATAGACTCCTGGAGATAAATACTCAGCCATAAATTCTTCGGTTCTCTACTATTGTTTCATAGCAAGAACCAATCAACTCCTTTCACTTAAATATTTGTTTGTTTTGAAATCTAACAAGTGATTTTATTTAACAAGCAGACAAAACAAAAATTTCATCCGCCGTAAACCAAATTAATAAACCGCATTACTCTTCCTTGACCTGTTCTTCTATTTTTTCTTCTTCAGCGGTTTTCTTTTCTTCCATGGATTCTTCCATGTTTTCTAGTTCTTCCTCTTTCTTTTCTTCTAAAGATATTCCTCTAGAGGAAAGTTCTTGTATCATTAACTTTTTTCTTAGATTGAAGAGATAGTCATCTTTCTGCGCATGCTCTTGTTTCGCATTTTCTTTTGCATCTTTAAGCGCCTGTGTAAACTTTTGTACAAAATCTAAATTTCTTTGAATTTTTTTGGATTCCGTAGTTCCTATAGCGGAAATCGCATTGTGAATATTGACTCGGTCATCTTTATTGTTGCTTTTCAGTGCTCTAAGTTCTTCCACTTTTTTTTGTTCAACTTTTATTTGGTGAAAGGGAACAACTTTATCTGCCGTAGTTGCATATCCATTATCTTTCGACACTTTATCTATTTGCCTTCTAAACATCATCTGAGGTTTATTCACATTGCACCGGACATCCATTGCACCACCATAAAAATATTTATCATTGCTTCGAACCTGATCGCCGTCATATACCCTCTGACGAAATGCTGAATTTTCTATTACTCTCTTTCCTGTTTCATTCTGATCATTTTGTGTAAAAGAAACAACAGCATCTTTTTTTTTCTCATCATAGCCGATATCGACTTTTCCTGTATCAAGCTCAATTTCTCCCGTTTGGTTGGGAGATTTCTCTTTCTTTGCAGATCGAGATGGTTTAACAGTGTCCATATATTCTTTTTGCTTTTTTTTCTTGTACTTCAGTTTTTCTGGCATCTTAGTATCAATACTACTTATGTACTTTTTACAGTTTGGATTTCCCATAGAACTTAACACCATTTCGTCTCCCGCTTTTTCTATTCGACGAGACGGCATCTCCTGCTTACCTGGAACAAGTTTCTTTGAGTAGCTCATCTTTAATCACCTCGTTGAGAGGGTTTATTGCTATGGTGTCATTATATCATCGATGTTTCATTTTGTCAATAAAACTAGAATAAATAGTATAATTTTTTTATAATATTCATAATATTTTAATATATTTATCCTCAACCCCCCTGATATGTAGCCATTCGATAGTAAA
>CAKSKO010000144.1 GCA_934465125.1 uncultured Eubacteriales bacterium | reverse complement strand
TCCTGTTTTGTGCGTCAACCAATTCGAAAGTTACCCCCTGATGTGCTTGAAATTCTGAGGATGGGAGTTTATCAGATTTTATATCTTGACAAAGTTCCGATTTCAGCGGCGGTAAATGAATCAGTAAAACTTGTAAAGATGCGAAAAAAGGTTAGGTTGTCAGGATTTGTGAATGGAGTTTTACGGTCTATTGGAAGAGGGATGGATCAAATTTCGGAGCCGGATGAGCAAGAAGACCCGGCTTTGTTTTTGAGTGTGAGATATTCCTGCCCTGTTTGGCTGATCACTCTTTGGGAGAAGGCCTATGGGAAACAGATAACGGGGGAACTTTTGTCTTCGCTTTCAGGACGTCCGCTATTATTTGCTAGGGTAAATACGATCAAAAATTCAAAAGAGGAGCTGCTTAAAAAGTTGGAGGAGGAAGGCGTCAGAGCAATGCCATATGAAATCCTGCCTGATGCGGTGGAGCTTTTTGAATCAGGAAGTATCGGCTCTTTGAGGGCATTTCAGGAAGGAAGATTCCATATTGAGGATGCTTCCTCCCAGATTCTTTGTCAGCTGCTCTGTGTGAAACCTGGTCAGACCGTTTATGATATCTGTTCTGCTCCTGGAGGCAAAGCGTTTACGCTTGCTGAAACAATGAAGAATCAGGGGAAGATTTTTGCATTTGATTTATATGAAGCAAGAGTCCGGCTGATTCAAGAAGGTGCAAAAAGGCTTGGACTCTCGATTATTGAAGCAAAAGTGAGGGATGCACTTGAACAAAATGATGGTCTTGGTAAGGCTGATAGAGTCCTTTGTGATGTACCTTGTTCTGGGTTAGGGATTATACGAAGAAAACCCGAAATTCGCTATAAAGACCGAATAGGGCTTGACAGCTTGCCTGATTTGCAGTACCGTATTCTTTGTAACTCCCAAAGATTTACAAAGCAGGGAGGTATTTTAATGTATTCCACTTGTACATTAAATCCTGCTGAAAATGGAGAGATTGCGGATCGGTTTTTAGCAGAACATTCCGGGTATGAAGCGATGGAATTGGTTTTACCGAATACGGTGAAAAGAACGATAAAAGAGCCGTCTAATCAGCTTACACTGATGCCGCAAACAAATGGAACGGATGGATTTTTTATGGCAGCGTTTCGTAGACTGAGGTGATGGATTGACTAAAATAGATTTAAGATCAATGTCTTTGGAGGAACTAAAGGAACAATTCAAACTTAAGGGGTATCCTACTTACCGTGCGCTGCAGGTATATCAGTGGGCGCAAAGAGGAGTCGTTTCTTTTGATGAGATGTCGAATTTATCAAAACTATCGCGACAAGAATTAGCGGTGCAGTATGAGCTTTTTTCCGCAAAAATTGAAAAAAGGCTGGTTTCCTCAGTAGATGGGACTATTAAGTATTTGTTTCGGTTACACGACGGAGAGTTTGTAGAAGCTGTTTTAATGAAATATAAGCATGGATATTCTATTTGTATTTCGAGTCAGGTTGGATGTAAAATGGGATGCGGGTTTTGCGCAACGGGAATGGGTGGATTTGTAAGAAATCTTACCCCGTCTGAAATGCTCTCGCAGATTCAAACGGCCAATAGCAAAGAAGGAATTCGAATTTCTAATGTTGTGCTGATGGGAATGGGTGAACCATTAGACAATTATGAGAATATATTAAAGTTTTTAAAGTTGGTTACAGACGAAAAAGGCGTTCATATTGGACAGCGCCATATTTCGCTTTCGACGTGCGGTTTAGTTGATAGGATTTATCAATTGGCCGAGGAAAAATTGCAGATTACGTTATCAGTATCGTTACATGCACCGAACGATGATATTAGAAGGAAGACGATGCCTGTTAGCAGGAAATGGGGCATAGAAGAGCTGTTGAAAGCTTGCAGATATTATATTGATCAGACAGGTCGGCGGATTTCTTTTGAGTATGCAATGATAGATGGGGTAAATGATAGTGTTAATTGTGCGCAAGAATTAGCAAGACGCTTGGCAGGAATGCTTTGTCATGTAAATTTGATTCCTGTGAACAAAGTGGATGGGTGTTATTATCAAAAGAGTGATAGAAAACGATTGGAAAGATTCAGTCAGATCCTTATGAAAAAGGGTTTGACTGTTACAATAAGGCGAACCTTAGGTTCAGATATCAATGCTTCCTGCGGACAACTAAGGCGCAATCATGCATGAGGAGGAACCGTAGTTGAAAATATATAGTAAAAGCGACATAGGGTTGGTTCGAAAAACCAATCAGGACTCTTTTTATACGTCGTGTTTAGAAGATGGAGTAGCTTGGGCTGTTGTTTGTGATGGAATGGGCGGTGCAAACGGAGGCAATGTCGCCAGTAAGCTTGCGGTGGAAAAGATCACAGAACAAATCACAAGCGCTTACAGAAAAGACATGGAACCGAATTCGATTAAAAATTTGTTAACCACTGCTGTATATAACGCCAATGCGCTTATTTATGAAAAAGCATTGGAGGAACCCTCTTTGGCGGGTATGGGGACAACAGTCGTCGTTGCACTTGTAACGGAGGAGATGCTTTATATTGTACATGCGGGAGACAGCCGGGCATATCTCATTACGAGTGATGGAATCAACCAATTAACAACCGATCATTCCGTGGTTCAGGAAATGGTTAAAAGCGGCGAGATTACGGAAGAACAGGCGATGCGTCATCCCAGAAAGAATATTATCACACGTGCCTTGGGAATTCATACGGAAATTGAGCTTGATTATATTGAGGCTTCTATTGCATCAAAGGACGCAGTCTTAATTTGTACAGATGGACTGACCAATTATGTGAAATCTGATAAGATTTATCAGTATTTTCAAGAAATAGATAAAAAGGATTTAGCAGATGCGCTGATATCGACTGCAAAGGATTTGGGAGGAAGCGACAATATTACGGTTGTGGTTATTACCCAATGATCATTTGATAGGAGTTGATGATGATGGATAAGTATACCGGGAAACGACTAGATGGAAGATATGAAATTCACGAAATGATTGGAATGGGAGGAATGGCGGTTGTTTACCGTGCGTATGACACGATTGACGATCGCACCGTTGCCATAAAAATATTAAAGGACGAGTATTTGGGAAACGACGAGTTTATTCGTAGATTTAAAAATGAGTCTAAGGCGATTGCTGTGTTATCACATCCCAATATCGTGAAAGTATATGATGTGAGCTTTGGAGATAAAATTCAGTATATTGTAATGGAGTATATTGAAGGAATCACTTTAAAGGAATATATTAGTAAGAAAAAAGACATTAAGTGGAAAGAGGCACTACATTTTACGGTTCAAATTTTAAAAGCATTGCAGCATGCGCATGAAAAAGGAATCATCCATAGGGATATCAAGCCGCAGAACATTATGCTTTTACAGGATGGAACGATTAAAGTTACAGATTTTGGTATCGCGAGGTTTTCTAAAAATGAAACGCATACTATGACAGATAAAGCGATCGGATCGGTTCATTATATAGCTCCTGAGCAGGCAAGAGGCGATTTGACGGATGAGAAAGCTGACATTTATTCTGTTGGAGTGATGCTTTATGAGATGATAACTGGCGAGCTTCCGTTTGAAGCTGACAACGCAGTATCGGTAGCGATTATGCAACTGCAGACAGAACCTAGACTACCAAAGGAGATCAAACCGGATATTCCGGAGGGACTACAGGAAATCACGCTCAAAGCGATGAAAAAGGAACCTAACAATCGTTTTCATTCCGCAGAGGAAATGTTAAAAGATATTGAAAAGTTTATACTGGATCCCAGTATAGAGTTTCATTATCAGTATCTGGTGGACGATCGTCAGACAAAGTATCCAGGTGAAAGAGTCTTAAGATCAGAGGAAAATTATGGAGACGATTTTGAGTACGAGGAGAATGCAGCGAAGAAAAAAACGCGCGTTAGGATGATTG